>NZ_JASCPT010000170.1:0-9037 GCF_029959775.1 Pseudomonas sp. PS01270
ACCATCCCCCCGTAGGAGCTGACGCGTGCAACGAGGCTGCGATCTTTTGACTTTGCCTCTGAAGATCAAAAGATCGCAGCCTCGTTGCACTCGTCAGCTCCTACCCGGGTACGTGTTACCAGCCGAAGACTTCGCAGCAGTTGGCGGTGCTGGCGGCGGCGAGTTGTTCAGGCGTGATATTCATCAGCTCGGCCAGCGCCGCACAGATCGCCGGCAGATGCGCCGGGCTGTTGCGCTGGCCGGGGAACATGGCGGGGGCCATGTCCGGTGAGTCGGTTTCCAGCACCACCGATTGCAGTGGCAGTTCCGGCAGGTCGTTGCACTGCCGAGACCCAGTTTGAGTCCAGCTTGATGTATTACCCTGCCTCCTCGCTCGCTATCTAGAAACCCATCGCAGTTTTCCGTTTTCGCGTTCAGCGCAAGCATCTTCGTAGATTCTTGATTTCGGCACGGCTGAGTGAAGCCGCTCGTCGGGACTGTCAGGTTTTACAGTAGGACGAGTTGGGTCAATCGGATTTACTAAATTGGCCTGAACGACCCGACGTATTTTCATCTTGTCTTTACTATGTTTTAGGGAGCGATCATGAAATCAAGTAACAGATTTTCCAGTGGCAGACCTGCGCCTGGTGTAGAGAACGTTTCTAAAAAAAATACTATC
This sequence comes from Pseudomonas sp. PS01270, assembly GCF_029959775.1. Taxonomy (NCBI): domain Bacteria; kingdom Pseudomonadati; phylum Pseudomonadota; class Gammaproteobacteria; order Pseudomonadales; family Pseudomonadaceae; genus Pseudomonas; species Pseudomonas sp. PS01270. The sequence continues at coordinate 659 of NZ_JASCPT010000170.1, forward strand.
ACCAAAGAGGATTTTGAAAGGCTTAGCAAGAATGCGACTTTATATGATGGGGAGCTTCATGCGGTCAGTGGAGCTTACCGGGGGAAAATAAGATACAGATATTGGTGGAGTGACGATGGGGATGCTTTTTACTGTTACTCCACAGAATACACAATTAATGATCCAGATCATTTTGGAAGGCATAAGGCCAACATACATTTCAGTTTTGATGATGTTTCATGGTGGGGTGAAGATTCTGAAGATAATATGCGACAGGACGATAAGTGGAACGTCTGGAGTGTTGGATGGTATGTAATGACAAATAAAAAAGTCCGCGTTTATGTCAGATTTGATTTTGATCTTCCTTTCTTTGATGAGAGCGCGGAGAATTCCGTCTACTATACTTTTCCCGGAAAGTGACATGCTGTTTAGAAGTAGACAGATTAAATCAAGCTTTAGCCGTGTTGTGCTGTTCTGTGATTTCCGCTTTTTGGTCTTGGTCAAATTCATTGAACTTGGTGGATTATCGAAGATTTCGCAGTAGTGGGCTGAAAACACTAAGTGATTACATCATTTAGCACAATCTAGAATGTAGGGGTGAGCCTGTTCGTAATAGCGGTCTGTCTGAAAAAATATCGGTAACTGACACACCGCTATCGCGAGCAGGCTCACTCCTACAAGGGGATCGGTTACCAGCCGAAGACTTCGCAGCAGTTGGCGGTGCTGGCGTTGGCCAGTTGTTCAGGCGTGATATTCATCAGCTCGGCCAACGCCGCACAGATTGCCGGCAAATGCGCCGGGCTGTTGCGCTGGCCGGGGAACATGGCGGGGGCCATGTCTGGTGAGTCGGTTTCCAGTACCACCGATTGCAGCGGCAGTTCCGGCAGCACCCGATGCATGCGCAATGCCTGCGGCCAGGTCGGTGCGCCGCCGATACCCAGTTTGAACCCGAGCTTGATGTACTCCCGCGCTTCCTCGCGGCTGCCGGCGAAGGCGTGGATGATGCCGGCGCGTTTGAGCTTGAAGCGCTTGAGCGTGGCGATCACCGCCGCGTGGCTGCGGCGTACGTGGATCAGCGCCGGCAACTCGAAGTCCGCCGCCAGTTGCAGCTGCGCTTCGAACAACGCCTGTTGCCGTTCGCGATCGAGGTTTTCGATGAAGTAATCCAGGCCGATCTCGCCCACCGCACACAGCTGCCGATGTCCGCGCAAGCGCGTCAGCCAGTCCCCCAGCGCATGCAAATCCTCGGGCCGATGCTGATCGAGAAACACCGGGTGCAATCCGAACGCCGCGTACAGGTCGGCATCGCTCTGCACCAGATCCCAGACCCGTTGCCAGTTGCCCTGATGCACCCCCAGCACGACGATGCGCTGCACGCCGAGGGCACGGCTTTCTGCCAGCAGCGCCGCGCGATCGGCGTCGAAGTCTGGGAAGTCGAGGTGGGTGTGGCTGTCGATCAGCTCCACGATTCAGTCCCGATGAATACGCTGCTTGAAGGTCCGCGCAATGGCTTGCACGCCCGGTTGGTAGTCGTCCTGCTCGACGGCGGCCAGGGCCAGTTCCAGGGCCTTGTCGGCGATCAACTGGTGTTGCTGGGACATGGCATTGACCGGCAGCGGCAGGAAATCCAGCAACTGCGTGTCGCCGAAGGTGCCGAGGCGCAGCGGCCGCGATTTCAGCGGGAAATCATGCAGCGCATCGAACACGCCTTGCAGCAGCACGTAGGAGGTGGTCACCAGTGCGTCAGGCAAATGCCCCAGCCGCTGCAGGAGTTCTTCCATCAATTGCTTGCCGCACTCGCGGCTGAACGACTCGGCGTGCTCGACCAGCACCTCGCCTTTGAAATCGTTGAGCGCTGCGCGGAAACCGGCGGCACGCTCCTGGCTGATGCTCAGCTCCGGGCGGGCGCCGAGCAGCACGATCTGCTTTGGCTGCGGATCGAGCAGACTTTGGGTCAGATGCAGGCTGGCCTCGCGGTCGTCGCTGATCACCGAGCAGAAATGCTCCGGTTCCATGACCCGGTCGATGGCGATGATCGGCAGACCCTTGGCCTGCAACTGGCGATAGCTGTCATCACCGGCCGGCAGGCAACTGGCAACGATCAGCGCATCGCAACGACGGGCGCGGAACAGTTGCAGCAACTGGCGCTCGCTGTCCGGCGCGTCGTCGGAGCTGGCGATCAGCAATTGATAACCGCGAGCCCGCGCGCCTTGTTCGAGCAACTTGGCGATCCGCGCGTAACTGGGGTTTTCCAGATCCGGCAGGATAAAGCCCAGGGTGCGCGTGTGCCGACTGCGCAGGCCGGCCGCTTGCGGATTGGGCGTGAAGCCGTGCAGATCGACCACCGCGCGCACGCGCTCGACGGTCGCGTTGCTGATGCGTTGCTGTTCGGCCTTGCCGTTGATGACGTAGCTGGCGGTGGTGACGGAGACGCCGGCCAACCGCGCGATATCACTGAGTTTCAACCCGGTATTTCCTTGTTTTTTCGAGCATGCCGCGACATTTTCGCCAATCCTACCCGATAAGGGCAGTCGACTTATTGCTTGGGCAGATCCGACCAGTTGGACTTCAAGGATGAGACATTATCGAGTAACGTGCCGATCAATCTAGATTAAACGTTTCAGCAAGCGTATTTTCTACGTTTTAGACGCCTTTGGCCGGTCCTGCCGTGAAACCGCCAAAACTGCCGCTGAAAAGCGCGGCAGAGCGCCTAAGCTGTGAACCATTCAAAACAATACCTGGCGTTGAACTGCGCCAAAAAGGAGATCGCATGCTCGAGCTCACTATAGAGCAGATATCCATGGGCCAGTCGGCCGTGGATAAACCCGCTTCCCTGCAATTGCTGGCCAGTCATCTGGTTGCCGACGGTCTGGTTGCCGACGGCTACCTCGCCGGCCTGCAGGCCCGGGAAGCCCAGGGCTCGACCTTTCTCGGTCAAGGCATCGCCATTCCCCACGGCACCCCGGAAACCCGCGATCAGGTATTCGCCACCGGCGTGCGCCTGATGCAGTTTCCTGATGGCGTCGATTGGGGCGATGGCCAGATCGTTTATCTGGCGATCGGCATCGCGGCGAAATCCGATGAACACCTGCGCCTGCTGCAACTGCTGACCCGCGCCCTCGGCGAGACCGATCTGGGCCAGGCCCTGCGTCGCGCCAGCTCCCCCGAAGCGCTGCTGAAACTGTTGCAAGGCGCGCCGCAGGAACTGGCGCTGGATGCGCAGATGATCGGCCTCGGCGTGTCGGCCGACGATTTCGAAGAACTGGTCTGGCGCGGCGCACGTCTGCTGCGTCAGGCCGATTGTGTGAGCAACGGCTTTGCCGGCGTGTTGCAGCAAGTCGAAGCGCTGCCACTGGGCGATGGCCTGTGGTGGCTGCACAGCGAGCAGACCGTGAAGCGTCCGGGACTGGCGTTCGTCACCCCGGACAAACCGATGCGCTACCTCGGCCAGCCGCTCAGCGGACTGTTCTGCCTCGCCAGTCTGGGCGAAGCGCATCAGGCGTTGCTCGAGCGTTTGTGCGCGTTGCTGATCGAAGGTCGCGGCCACGAACTGGGCCGCGCCACCAGCAGCCGCAAAGTCCTCGAAGTGCTCGGCGGTGAACTGCCGGCCGACTGGCCGAGTGCACGTATTGCCCTGGCCAATGCCCATGGTTTGCACGCACGACCAGCGAAGATTCTTGCGCAACTGGCGAAGAGTTTTGACGGCGAAATCCGCGTGCGGATCGTCGACAGCCAGGACAGCGCCGTGTCGGTGAAGAGCCTGAGCAAACTGCTCAGTCTCGGTGCCCGGCGCGGTCAGGTGCTGGAGCTGATCGCCGAGCCGAGCATCGCCGCCGATGCCTTGCCGGTCCTGCTCGCGGCGATTGAAGAGGGCCTCGGTGAGGAAGTCGAGCCGCTGCCGGCCGTGAGTCAGCAGCGCGAAGTGATCGCCGACATCGCCGAAGTGCTGATCGCCCCGGCCTCCGGCAGCCTGTTGCAGGCGATTCCTGCCGCACCGGGCATCGCCATCGGCCCTGCGCACATTCAGGTGCTGCAAGCCATCGATTACCCGTTGCGCGGCGAGTCGGCGGCAATCGAGCGCGAGCGCCTCAAGCAAGCCCTGAGCGACGTGCGCCGCGACATTCAGGGCTTGATCGAACGCAGCAAGGCCAAGGCTATTCGGGAGATCTTCATCACCCACCAGGAAATGCTCGACGACCCGGATCTGACCGACGAAGTCGACACCCGCCTCAAGCAAGGCGAAAGCGCCGAAGCGGCGTGGATGGCGGTGATCGAAGCCGCCGCCAAACAGCAGGAATCGCTGCAGGACGCGTTGCTCGCCGAGCGTGCTGCGGATCTGCGTGACATCGGCCGTCGAGTGCTGGCGCAATTGTGTGGCGTGCAAACCGCGAACGAACCTGAGCAACCGTACATTCTGGTGATGGACGAAGTCGGCCCGTCCGATGTCGCGCGTCTGGATCCTGCGCGGGTTGCGGGGATTCTCACCGCGCGCGGCGGTGCTACCGCGCACAGCGCCATCGTCGCCCGCGCGCTCGGTATTCCAGCACTGGTCGGCGCGGGTGCAGCGGTGCTGTTGCTCGAGCCGGGCACGCCGCTGTTGCTCGACGGTCAGCGTGGCCGTCTGCATGTCGACGCCGATGCCGCGACCCTCAAGCGTGCCGCTGAAGAGCGCGACACCCGCGAGCAACGCCTGAAGATCGCCGCCGAACAACGTCATCAACCGGCGCACACCACCGACGGCCACGCCGTCGAAGTGTTCGCCAACATCGGCGAAAGCGCAGGCGTGACCAGCGCGGTGGAGCAGGGCGCCGAAGGCATTGGTCTGCTGCGCACCGAACTGATTTTCATGGCCCACCCACAGGCGCCGGATGAGGCGACCCAGGAAGCCGAATACCGTCGCGTCCTTGATGGTCTGGCCGGGCGGCCGCTGGTGGTGCGCACGCTCGACGTCGGCGGCGACAAACCGTTGCCGTATTGGCCGATCGCCAAGGAAGAAAACCCGTTCCTCGGCGTGCGCGGCATTCGCCTGACCCTGCAGCGGCCGCAGATCATGGAAGCGCAACTGCGCGCCTTGCTGCGCTCGGCCGACAACCGTCCGCTGCGGATCATGTTCCCGATGGTCGGCAGCGTCGAAGAGTGGCGCCAGGCCCGCGACATGACCGAACGCCTGCGTCTGGAAATTCCAGTCGCCGACCTGCAATTGGGGATCATGATCGAGGTGCCGTCGGCCGCGTTGCTTGCGCCAGTGCTGGCCAAGGAAGTCGACTTCTTCAGCGTCGGCACCAACGACCTGACCCAATACACCCTGGCCATCGACCGTGGTCACCCGACCCTGTCTGCTCAAGCGGACGGCTTGCACCCGGCGGTCCTGCAACTGATCGACATCACCGTGCGCGCCGCCCATGCCCATGGCAAATGGGTGGGCGTCTGCGGCGAACTGGCGGCAGATCCGCTGGCGGTGCCGGTGCTGGTTGGCCTCGGTGTCGACGAGCTCAGCGTCTCCGGTCGCAGCATTGCCGAGGTCAAGGCGCGCATCCGTGAACTCAGCCTGCCCCAGGCGCAAACCCTCGCTCAACAGGCCCTGGCCGTGGGCAGCGCGAATGAAGTACGCGCATTAGTGGAGGCCCTGTAAATGGCCAAGATTCTCACCCTGACCCTCAACCCGGCTCTCGACCTCACCGTCGAGCTGTCACGGCTGGATGCCGGTCAGGTCAATCGCAGCGAGGAGATGCACACCCACGCTGCGGGCAAAGGCGTCAATGTCGCCCAGGTGCTGGCGGATCTCGGCCATCAGGTCACCGTCAGCGGCTTTCTCGGCGAAGACAATCAGCAAGCGTTCGAAACCCTGTTCGCCAAGCGTGGTTTTGTCGACGCGTTCATCCGCGTGCCGGGCGAGACGCGCAGCAACATCAAAGTCGCCGAACAGGACGGGCGCATCACCGACATCAACGGGCCTGGCCCGGTGGTCGATGCAACGGCGCAGCATGCCTTGCTTGATCGCTTGCAGAAGATCGCACCGGGGCACGATGCGGTGGTGGTCGCCGGCAGTCTGCCGCGCGGCGTCACTGCGCAGTGGTTGCGCGAGCTGATTGAAAGCTTGAACGCGCTCGGCTTGAAAGTCGCCCTCGATTCCAGCGGCGAAGCCTTGCGCGCCGCGTTGCAGGCCAGCCCCTGGCTGATCAAACCGAACACCGAGGAACTCGCCGATGCATTAGGTTGCGAAGTGGTTTCGCCAATCGCCGAAGCACAAGCCGCCGCACGCTTGCACGGCCAAGGCATCGAGCACGTGGTGATTTCCCACGGCGCCGACGGGGTCAACTGGTTCAGTGTCGGCTCGGCCCTGCACGCCTCGCCACCGAAGGTCAGCGTGGCCAGCACGGTTGGTGCCGGCGATTCCTTGCTGGCCGGCATGCTCCACGGTCTGCTTAGCGCCGACACCCCCGAGCAAACCCTGCGCACCGCCACCGCGATTGCGGCAATGGCGGTGACCCAGATCGGTTTTGGCATCAACGACGCTGCGCAACTGGCGCAGCTCGAACAGGGCGTGCGCGTGCGCCCCCTGACAGAACAATAAGAGGGTTTGTCATGAAGTTAGCCATTGTTACGGCTTGCCCGAACGGCATGGTCACCAGTGTGCTGTGCGCGCGTCTGCTCGATGCAGCGGCGCAGCGTCAGGGCTGGAGCACCAGCGTCGAAGTGGTCGATCCGGCACACCCGGAACGCGAGTTGTCGGCGGCGACCATCGAAGCCGCCGAGTGGGTGTTGCTGGTCACCACCGGCGCGGTGGACATGAGTCGCTTCGTCGGCAAGCGCGTGTTCCAGATCGCTCCGGCGCAGGCGCTGCAGGATGTCGAAGCGGTGCTGCGTCGCGGTGCTGAAGAAGCCGAAGTCTACGTGGCCAGCGCAGTCGAACCGGCGATTGACGCGCCACGTGCGCCACGCATCGTTGCTATCACGGCCTGCCCGACCGGCGTCGCCCACACCTTCATGGCCGCCGAAGCGTTGCAGCAGACTGCCAAGCGCCTGGGCTATGAATTGCAGGTCGAAACCCAGGGCTCGGTGGGCGCGAAAACCCCGCTCAGCGCAACGGCCATCGCCGAGGCTGACGTGGTGCTGCTGGCGGCAGATATCGACGTCGCCACCGAGCGTTTCGCCGGCAAGAAAATCTATCGCTGCGGCACGGGCGTTGCTCTGAAGCAATCCGAAGCGACCCTGAAAAGAGCCCTGGCCGAAGGCGCAGTGGAAAGTGCGGCAAGCGACGGCAAGGCCCCGGCCAAGTCCGAGAAAACCGGCGTCTACAAGCACCTGCTCACGGGTGTGTCGTACATGCTGCCAATGGTGGTGGCGGGTGGTTTGCTGATCGCGTTGTCGTTCGTGTTCGGTATCACCGCGTACAAGGAAGAAGGCACGCTGGCGGCGGCGCTGATGCAGATCGGCGGCGAAACCGCGTTCAAACTGATGGTGCCGCTGCTCGCCGGTTACATCGCCTACTCGATCGCCGACCGCCCGGGCCTTGCGCCGGGGATGATCGGCGGCTTGCTCGCAGGCACTCTGGGCGCCGGATTCATTGGCGGGATCATTGCTGGTTTCATTGCCGGTTACGCCGCCAAAGCCATCGCCCGCTATGTGAAATTGCCGCAGAGCCTGGAAGCGCTGAAGCCGATTCTGATCATCCCGTTACTGGCCAGTCTGGTGACCGGCCTGGTGATGATTTACGTGGTCGGCAAACCGGTCGCCGGCATGCTCGCCGCGCTCACCCAATTCCTCGACAGCATGGGCACTACCAACGCGATTCTGCTCGGCGTATTGCTCGGCGGCATGATGTGCGTCGACCTCGGCGGGCCGATCAACAAGGCTGCCTATGCGTTTTCGGTGGGGCTGCTGGCCTCGCAGAGCTACGCACCGATGGCCGCAACCATGGCCGCCGGCATGGTGCCGCCGATTGGCCTGGGCATCGCCACCTTCATTGCCCGGCGCAAGTTCGCCCAGACTGAGCGCGAGGCCGGCAAAGCGGCGTTCGTGCTCGGCCTGTGCTTTATCTCCGAAGGGGCGATTCCGTTTGCCGCGAAAGATCCGCTGCGGGTGATTCCGGCGAGCATCGCTGGCGGCGCGCTGACCGGTGCCTTGTCGATGTACTTCGGCTGCAAACTGATGGCGCCGCACGGTGGCTTGTTCGTGCTGGCGATCCCCAATGCAATCAACCATGCGCTGCTGTATCTGCTGGCGATTGTTGCGGGGAGCCTAGTTACGGCGGTGGTGTATGCGCTGCTCAAACGGCCGGAGGCTGTCGAACTACCGCTGGAGCCCGCCAAGACCTGACCGACAACACCAAATCCCTGTGGGAGCGAGCCTGCTCGCGAAAGCGGAGTGCCAGCTGAAGATGTGGTAACTGGCAGGACG
>NZ_JASCPT010000171.1:0-8981 GCF_029959775.1 Pseudomonas sp. PS01270
AGCAAGCACGCTCCCACATAGCTCTATGACATGCACAAAATATGTGTGCACTGAAGATCCAATGTGGGAGCGAGCTTGCTCGCGAAGGGGCCGGCTCAGGCGACGAAGATGTCAGGCAAACAGCATCCGTCGCAACTCAACACAATCCTTCGCATGCCAATCGGTCAATTCCGGCCACGGGTTATCCGGCAGATTCACCAACACCGTCCGCGCCCCCGCTGCTCGGCCGCAATCCAGATCAAAGCGGTAATCGCCAACCATCACCATGTCGCCGGCCGGCACTTGCCAGGCCTCGGCCAGTTTCAGCAAACCGCCCGGATGTGGCTTCGGCGGTGCTTCGTCGCGACCCAGTACATCCTCGACCGCGAAGCAGTCAGCCAGGCCGATCGCCTCCAGCGTCACGTGCGCCAGCTCACGCGCATTGCGCGTGAGGATGCCGAGGCGATAACCGCGCGCATGCAGGTCGCGCACCAGCTCCACCGCGCCGGTGGCCGGGGTCGAGCCCAGCGCCAGATCGCGTTCGTGCTCGAGCAACCAGGCATGTTTGGCCGCCGCTTCATCGTCTGGCAATGCAGCGAGATGGGTGAGGATGTCGTCCTCCGGCGGAATCGCCAGCGCCACGCGAATCGCGGCGAAATCATGCACGGCGACAGTCAGCGTGCCGTCCATATCGAACACCCAATGACGAACCTCGGTCAGGCTCATGCCCAGTCCTTGCGATGGCGGATCAGGCCTTCCTGAGTCACCGAAGCGACCAGTTGCCCGGCACGGTTGAACACGCTGCCACGGGAAAAACCACGGGAGTTGCCGGCCCACGGGCTGTCCATCGCGTAGAGCAACCAGTCGTCGGCGCGCAGGTCGTTGTGGAACCACAGCGCGTGATCGAGGCTGGCGACCTGCATGTCCTTCTGCCAGACCGACTTGCCGTGGGGCAGCATCGAAGTGGTCAGCAGACCGAAATCCGAGGCGTACGCCAGCAGGTATTTGTGCAGCGCAGGAATGTCGGCCAGGGCGCCGTCGGCGCGAAACCACACATATTTGATCGGATCGGCCGGTTGCGGGTTGTACGGATCCTTTTCGGTGACCGGGCGTACTTCGATCGGTTTCGGGCACAGCAGTTTTTCACGCATGTGCTCGGGAATCAGGTGCGCACGCTGCTGGATCAGTTCCAGCTCCGAGGGCAGGTTTTCCGGGCCGACCACCGCCGGCATCTGGCCCTGATGCTCGAAGCCTTTTTCGTCGTACTGGAACGAAGCGCTGCACGTGAAGATCGGGTGGCCCTTCTGGATCGCCGTCACGCGGCGGGTGCTGAAGCTGCCGCCATCACGCACGCGATCAACCGAATAGACCACCGGCAACTTGGCATCGCCCGGGCGCAGGAAATAACCGTGCAGCGAGTGCACATGGCGCGCCTCTTCCACCGTCTGACTGGCCGCCGACAGCGACTGGCCGAGCACCTGACCACCGAACAACTGGCGGAACCCCAGATCCTGACTACGACCACGGAACAGGTTTTCTTCGATCGGTTCCAGGGTCAGCAGATCGACCAGATCTTCCAGCACTTGGCTCATTCAGACTCTCCTCACACAAAGCAATGGCCGCGCAGTCTTGGCTGCGGCGGACGATTCAGGTTCTGGCACGGGCCAAATACGATGGCGGCCATTGTAAACGTCCGTGTCGGCTTATTCATGCAAGGTTTGCAGCCATTGTTCGCGGCTGATGCGATACAGAACATGGCGGCGCAACGGGTGATCGAGCGCAAGCTTGGGGTGATCGAAATCATCCTGTGGATCGTGATGCATGCCGATCGCCTGCATGACCTTCTCCGACTGCGCATTCTGCCCGGCGGTAAACGAGACGATTTCCTCCAGTTTCAACTGGTCGAAACCGGCGCGCAGTGCGGTCCACGCCGCTTCGCTGGCGTAACCCAGGCCCCAGTGTTCCTTGGCCAGCCGCCAGCCGATCTCCACCGCCGGGGTAAACGGCGCATCGAAGCCGACCACGCCCAACCCGGTGAAACCGATGAACTCGCCCGTGTCCTTGCGCTCCAGCGCCCACAGGCCAAAGCCGTGCTCGGCAAAATGCCCGCGCACGCGGCCGATCAATGCGGCACTTTCGAGCCGGGTCAACGGCGCCGGAAAGTAGCGCATGACCTGTGGATCGGCGCACATCGCGGCGAATGCCGGCAAATCCTCGTCCTGCCACTGACGCATCAACAACCGCGCGCTTTGCAGCTCCAGTATCGGCTCCATCGTCCCCTCCATTTCCATGCCGTTGAGTCTACATCGCTGGTAGGATCGTTCATTCTTTCCCTGGTTCTGCGCGAAACAAGCCATGCCCTTGCCGTTGATCTATCACGAAGACTACAGCCCCGAGTTTCCCGCGGATCACCGCTTTCCCATGGACAAGTTCCGGCTGCTGCGCGATCACCTGGTCGACAGCGGCCTGACCCGCGACGCCGACCTGCTGCGCCCGCAGATCTGTCCCAACGACATCCTCGCCCTCGCCCATGACCGCAGCTATATCGAACGCTACATGAGCGGCGAGTTGTCTCGCGAAGACCAACGGCGCCTCGGCCTGCCGTGGAACGAAGCGCTGGCGCGACGCACGGTGCGCGCGGTGGGCGGCTCGATCCTGGCGGCAGAGCAAGCCCTTGAGCATGGCCTGGCCTGTCATCTGGCCGGCGGCACCCATCACGCTCACTACGATTACCCCGCCGGCTTCTGCATCTTCAATGACCTGGCAATCATCAGCCAGTACCTGTTGCAGAGCGGCCGGGTCAATCGCGTGCTGATCTTCGATTGCGACGTGCATCAGGGCGACGGCACCGCGCGAATTCTGCATGACACGCCGGAGGCGATTACCGTTTCCCTGCACTGCGAGAAGAATTTTCCTGCGCGCAAAGCCGAAAGTGACTGGGACATTCCGCTGCCCAAAGGCATGGGCGATGCCGATTATCTGCAGGTGGTCGATGACACGCTCAACTACCTGCTGCCGCTGTATCAACCGGATCTGGTGCTCTACGACGCTGGCGTCGATGTGCACAAGGACGATGCCCTCGGTTATCTGCAACTGACCGACGCCGGGGTGGCCGAGCGCGATGAACGGGTGATGCGCCACTGCCTGGGCCGCGACATTCCGGTGGTCGGGGTGATCGGCGGCGGCTACAGCAAGGATCGCCACGCCCTCGCCCGCCGCCACGGCATCCTCCATCACAGCGCGCAACGGGTCTGGGATTCACACGGCTGTCATTGAACCGTGCTGCGTTACCCACAATCGCTGTGGAACTGCCTGTGGATAACCTGAGTGAAAGGGACTGCAGGCCATGCTGGCCAAGGCGCCCAGCGCACTGTTTATTTTTTAACCAGCCTCGAAATACACCGCAGCCCCGGTGGGAGCGAGCCTGCTCGCGAAAGCTTTAGCACCCACAACATCTAATTGACTGACAGACCGCGTTCGCGAGCAGGCTCGCTCCCACATGGTGTCTCCCACAGGGTCCAGCGCTGTTAGAATGCGCGCCTTGTCCCGCCATACCGCAGCGCACGCCCATGACCCAGAATTCCGCCCCCGCCAACACCCACGTCGCCATCATCGGCGGTGGCCCCGCCGGCCTGATGGCCGCCGAAGTGCTGAGCCAGGCCGGAATCCGCGTCGACGTGTACGACGGCATGCCCTCGGTCGGGCGCAAGTTCCTGCTGGCCGGAGTCGGCGGCATGAACATCACCCATTCCGAAGCCTACCCGGCATTCCTCTCCCGCTACGCTGAGCGCGCACCGCAAATCGCCCCGCTGCTGCGCGGATTCGGTGCCGATGCCTTGTGCCAGTGGATTCACGATCTGGGCATCGAAACCTTCATCGGCAGCTCCGGCCGCGTATTTCCCACCGACATGAAAGCCGCCCCACTGTTGCGCGCCTGGCTCAAGCGCCTGCGCGACAGCGGCGTGGTTATCCACACCCGCCATCGCTGGCTCGGCTGGGACGCAAGCGGTGCACTGCGCATCGCCAGCCCGCAAGGCGAAATCAGCGTAAACCCCGACGCCACCCTGCTCGCCCTCGGCGGCGGCAGTTGGTCGCGCCTGGGCTCGGATGGCGCGTGGATGTTGCCGCTGGAGCAGCGCGGCGTGGATCTGGCGCCGTTGCAGCCAAGCAATTGCGGCTTCGAGGTGCAAGCCTGGAGCGAGCTGATGGTGAGCAAATTCGCCGGCGCGCCGCTGAAAAACATCGCCATCGGGTTAAACGACGATATCCCGCGTCTGGGCGAATGCGTCATCACCGCGACCGGGATCGAGGGCAGCCTGATTTATGCACTGTCGGCGCCGATTCGTGAGGAGATCAGCCGCTATGGCGCAGCGGTTATCCACATTGATCTGCTGCCAGGTCGGCCTGTGGATAAATTACAGGCAGCCCTGAGCAAACCACGCGGCTCGCGCTCGATGGCCAAGCATCTGCACAGTCAGGTGGGGATTGATGGGGTTAAAGCAGCGTTGTTGCGCGAGCTGACCGACGCCGAAACCTTCGCCGATCCGGCGCTCCTGGCGCGAGCGATCAAGGCATTACCGCTGACCTTGGTGAAAACCCGTCCGCTGGACGAAGCGATCAGCAGCGCCGGTGGCGTAAGGTTCGAAGCGATGGATGAGCGCTTGATGCTCAAGGCCCTGCCGGGGGTGTTTTGTGCGGGCGAGATGCTCGACTGGGAAGCGCCGACCGGAGGCTACTTGCTGACCGGGTGTTTCGCCAGCGGGCGCGCGGCGGGGTTTGGGATGTTGGAATGGTTACGGCGCGGGAACTGAGTCGCCCCTGCCCCTCACCCCAGCCCTCTCCCCAAGGAGAGGGAGCCGACCGAGGTGTCTGGCGTCATGCATCGACCTGAGCGATCGTGTCGATTATGCATTCACATCTGATATATCAGGTCGGCGTAACTCACAAGCATCCCCCAATCAGTCCCCTCTCCCTCCGGGAGAGGGTTAGGGTGAGGGGCTTTTGATCTTTGATCTCAAGGCTTGCGCTTGCGCGGTCCAGTATTGAACACCGGCACTTTGCGCACTGGCTTGATCGATGGCTCCGGTGCCGAGGTCTCGCCGCTGTCGACCCACTTGCCCAGATTGCGTTTACCACCGCCACCGCCCGACGCTTTCGGCTTCTTCGGTTTTTTCGGCTTCTTGATCACCTGACCGCTGGCGTCGGTGTCCGGCACGCGGTGCTCGGGTTCGAAATCCGGTTCGTTCTGGCGCTTCAGGTTCTGCCGCGTCAGCATTTCGATCGCCGAGAGCATGTTCACTTCATCGGCACACACCAGCGAAATCGCCTCACCGGTGGCACCTGCGCGGCCAGTGCGGCCGATGCGGTGAATGTAATCTTCGGCGACGATCGGCAGATCGAAGTTGACCACCAGCGGCAAGTCTTCGATGTCCAGACCACGGGCGGCAACGTCGGTCGCGACCAGAATCTGCACTTCGCTGAGCTTGAAACGGTCCAGCGCGCGCTGGCGCGTAGCCTGCGGTTTGTCGCCATGGATGCCGTCAGCATTCACACCGAGGCCCTGAAGTTTTTCCACCAGCGCATCGACGCCGTTGCGGGTCTTGGCGAACACCAGCACCTGCTTCCACTTGTTCTTGCGCATCAGGTGCACGAACAGTTCAGCCTTGCGCTTCTTGTCCACGGTGACGATCCACTGCTTGACCGTGTTGGCGGCGACGTTGCGCGGGCTGACTTCGACGCTCAGCGGATCATTGAGCATCTGCCCGGCGAGCAGGCGGATGTCATCGGAGAAGGTCGCGGAGAACAGCAGGGTCTGGCGCTTTTTCGGCAGCATGCGGTAAATGTTCGCCAGTTCTTCGGAGAAGCCCAGGTCGAGCATACGGTCGGCTTCATCCAGCACCAGCGTTTGCAGCTGATTGAGTTTCAGCGCGTTCTGGCGGAACAGGTCGATCAAGCGACCGGGTGTGGCGACCAGCACATCGACGCCGCCGCGCAGCTTCATCATCTGCGGGTTGATGCTGACGCCGCCATACACTGCGTAAGTACGCAGCGGCAGGTTTTCCGCGTATTGGCGCACGGCTTCATGGACCTGCTCCGCCAGCTCGCGGGTCGGCACCAGAATCAGCGCACGCGCCGAGTTGGCGGTGACTTTCGGCCCTTCCATGGCCAGCAACTGCAACAGCGGCAAGGCGAAACCGGCAGTTTTACCGGTGCCGGTCTGGGCGGCTGCCATCAGGTCACGACCGGCCAGCACCGCCGGAATGGCTTGCGCCTGCACCGGCGTCGGGGTCTGGTAGCCGAGCGTCTCGAGGGAGCGCAGCAAGGGTTCGATCAGGCCAAGGGAGGCGAAAGTCATGGGAGTACCGTAGGAAAAAATGACGCGAGGATGCAATGCCGCGCAGTTTACCCTAATTCGTACGCGCTTCCGTCGGAACGGCTTTCGCCTCTTCCACGGGTGGCTGCGCAGGTCGACGCCACTGCGGCAGGCTGATCAGCAGCACCGCGCTGATGATCACCAGCATCGCCAGCGCTTCTTCGATGCCGATGGTCTCGCCGACAAACACCACGCCGAGCAACACCGCCACCGCCGGGTTGACGTAGGCATAACTGGTCGCCGCCGCCGGGCGCACGTGTTTGAGCAGATACATGTAGGAATTGAAGGCGATGATTGAGCCAAAGAAGATCAGATAGGCCAGCGCCAGCCAACCCTCGAGCGGCGGCATGGCTTGCAGGTGCTCGCCGCTCAGCGCACTGCCGATCAGCAAGACCACGCCGCCGACGAGCATTTCCACCGCACTGGCCATCGCCCCTGCTGGCAGCGGCAGATGCTTGCTCCATACCGAACCGAACGCCCAGCTCGCCGCCGCGAAGATCAGCAACATCGCGCCGAGCGGGCTCGATTGCAGGTTGGAACCCATATTGAGCATGGCGATGCCAATAATCCCCAGCACGACCCCGGCCCATTCAAGACGGGTATTGCGCGCGCCCCAGAAGTAGCCGAACAACAAGGTGAACAGTGGCACCGTCGCCACCGCCAACGCAGCAACACCTGAAGCCACCCCAGTGTGCTCCGCCACGCTGACCGCGCCATTACCAAAACTGAGCAGCAGAATGCCGACCAGCCCCGCTGCTTTCCACTGCGCCCAGGTCGGCGCCGGCGCCCCGCGCCAGCGCAGCCAGGCGTACATCAAGCTGCCGGCAATGACAAAGCGCACCCCGGCCAGCAACAGCGGCGGCCAGTATTCGACGCCGATGCGAATCACCAGATAGGTCGATCCCCAAATCACGTACAACGCAAAAAACGCAGCGATCAACGGCAGGGAAAAACGGCGCAAGGCAGGCATGAGAAGCTCGACAGTCAGATTTCTGTGGACCGGTCATTCTAGAAAGACCGCCACGCAAAAATAAGTTACAAAACCTGTTTTTCGCGCCGGTACACTTTTGCATGAAAGCAACTGAGACCGACAAGGTCCTTGTGGGAGCGAGCTTGCTCGCGAAAGCGGTGTATCGGTAGACATCCATCTTGGATCGTTCCCACGCTCCGCGTGGGAATGCCTCAACGGACGCTCTGCGTTCGGCTTTGAAAGGGACGCGGAGCGTCCTGGACTTCATTCCCACGCAGAGCGTGGGAACGATCAGTCGGAGTGCCTGGAATCAGCGATAACGCTGCAAATGCTCGCCGACTTTCGCCGCAGGGACTTTCTGCAACTTGCACAACAGGTCGTGATTCAACTCGCGCACCCCGTGCTTGCCCCGCAACTCTTGCGCCAGATGCGCCATCAGATTGGCCGCCATCTCGGCATCGGCCATGGCCCGGTGAGCCTGGCCGGTATGCGGCAACTGCGCGAACGTGGTGAGCGTGCCGAGCTTGTGATTCGGCGCCGCCGGCATCAGGCGCCGCGCGAGCAGCAGCGAACAGGCGAAATTCTGCAGGCGTGTGCGTTTGATCCGGCCCAGTTCGAAATCCCAGAACTTCTGGTCGAACGAGGCGTTGTGTGCGAGCAATGGCGTGCAGCCGACGAATTCGTTGACCTCTTCCATCACCCGCTCGGCCGGCGGCGCGCTGCGCAGCATGGCGTTGCTGATGCCGGTCAGTTGCTCGATGAACGCGGGGACGCGCACCCCAGCGTTCATCAGGCTCTGGTAACGCTCGACAATGCGGCCGTTTTCCAGCATGACCACGGCGATTTCCGTGGCGCGGCAGCTGCTGTTCGGCGACAGGCCGGTGGTTTCAAAGTCGATGACTGCAATGCGTTCCAAACCGGGGTGTACTCCGTTCAAATCTATTGTTCAGCTCAGCTCTTGAGCAACAGCGCGCCTTCGATCGGCACGTAGCGGCTGGCGGCGCGGATCAGCGAGTTGGCGGTCAGGCCGGGCACACCGTAAGCGACTGCTTGCACGCCGTGCTTGTTGATGATGCGTTCGAGCAGCATGTCGAAATCGCCGTCACCGGAGGCCAGCACCACTTCGTCGACATGGTCGGCGGCGTCCATGATGTCCAGGGTAATGCCCACGTCCCAGTCGCCCTTGGCCGAGCCGTCGCTGCGCTGGATGTAGGGCTTGAGCTTCACGGTGAAACCGAGGTTGCGCAGGATCTGCTGAAACTGCTGCTGTTTGCTGTCGCCACGGTCGATCGCGTAGGCATAGGCCTCGACGATCTGCCCGTTCTTGCTGATGTCCGCCCACAATGCGGCGTAGTTGAAGTGGCAACCATAGGCCTGACGCACGGTGTAGTAGAGGTTCTGCACATCGGCGAACACTGCGATTTTTTTCACCGGAGTTCCTGTGGGCGCGCAAGCGCACGAAGCGGGGTCAGGCGATCAGGCCCGAAAAAGGCGCTCAGTATGCCAGCCAAGAGAAAGATTCAGCGAATAATCACCAGCTGGCGCCGAGGTGTCCCTGACAAACGGTGTTGTGGTGAGGGGATTTATCCCCGCTGGGCTGCGGAGCAGCCCCGCTTTTCCTGATTAAAGCGAGGACTGCTGCGCAGCCCAGCGGGGATG
>NZ_JASCPT010000172.1:0-8945 GCF_029959775.1 Pseudomonas sp. PS01270
TCCTTGTTGGAGCTGCCGAAGGCTGGGATCTTGATCGCAGCCTTCGGCAGCTCCTACGCGCGCGCGTAACCTGATCGTTCCCACGCTCTGCGTGGGAACGCAGCCCGGGACGCTCTGCGTCCCATTGGAACGCGGAGCGTCCCTTGAGGCATTCCCACGCGGAGCGTGGGAACGATCAATCAGAAGATCGCAGCCTTCGGCAGCTCACGCGCGCGCGTTCTGCACTCATAGGTTTTCTCTCGCGGGCAAATAGAGCCTCTAAATAATCAACGAAGCTGATATTCACCATTGCAAACCCTGAGTGGTTGCTTCGGCTTTTTTGATTGATTCTGTGGCCATCGAAACCTTTGCCCACGGAGAACATCATGGCCAGCGCAATCCTCACTTCCGCCAAACGCGGCGCCTACCTGGCCATCGGTCTGTACCTGGCCGTGGTGCTGTTCGTCAGCATCGGCGCGCAGATGGAACACAGCTTCGACGCCCCGATCGACGTCGCCCACCCCGGCATCCAGTTCGAACTGCGCTCGCAAAGCGCGATGGTCGACAGGGCCGAACTCGCAGGAGTCGGCGGCGCATGAAAGGCTACAGACTCTGGGTCATCGCCAGCCTCGCGCTGATGACCAACGGCGCCTCACTCTTGGGATTTGGCCAAGGCTCGGTGGGTGGCTTGGCCCGGGCCATAGAGGCCAACCACAACATCGCGCACAACATTGAACGCGCCAACACGCTGGGGCTGATGGCCGGCAATCCACCGGTCAAGGTCGCGGTGGATTTTCTCGGGCCGTTTGAAGTGGATTGCATGGCGCTGGGCATGTGCAACGCCCTGGCCTGACGAAGATCGTTCCCACGCTCTGCGTGGGAATGCCTCAAGGGACGCTCCGCGTTCCAATGGGACGCAGAGCGTCCCCGGCTGCATTCCCACGCAGAGCGTGGGAACGATCAAAGGGACAGAGGGTTACTTCTTCATGATCGAGGTGAACAGTTCGGATTCGAGCAGGCGCTGCAACCAGGCCTGCAAGCGAACATAAGGCGTCTGCGCGAACCACTCGCGATCAACATGAGCGAACTGTCGGACGAAGGGCAGCAGGGCGATGTCGGCGAGACTGAGCCGGTCACCCAGCAAATAGTCGTGGTCTGCGAGCGTCAGATCCAGATAGTGGGCGATCATCTCGCACTGCATGCGATAGACCTCCATCGGTTGCTCTGGATAACGCTCAGCGTATTTGTAGTGGTTCAACGAAGTCTTGAATCGTTGATCGTTCGTCTCGATCAGCATGTCCATGATGACGTCTGCTCCCGGATCATCCTTGAACAACCAATCATCCGGATCATTCTGCGCCAACGCCCAGCGCATGATCTGCAGACTCTCATCGATCACCACGCCATCGGCATTCAGCACCGGCACCGTGCCCTTGGGCGAGAGCGCGAGCATCTGCGCCGGTTTGTCCTTGAGACTGACTTCGACAATCTCCACCGGCACGCCCGCATAACGCAGCGCCATTCGCGCACGCATCGCGTAAGGGCAGCGGCGGAAGGAATACAGCGTGTTCATTTCACCTCCAGCGTGCTCAAACCGTTGCCCTGGCGCCGCACCTGGATCTGCACCGGGATGCGTTCGTGCATTTCCTGCACATGGGAAATCACCGCCACCTTGCGTCCCTGTGCCTGCAAGCCATCGAGCGCGTCCATGGCCAGTTGCAAGGATTCAGGATCTAGGCTGCCGAAACCTTCGTCGATAAACAGCGATTCGATTTTCAGCGTGCTCGACGCCATCGAGGCCAGACCCAGCGCCAATGCCAGCGATACGAGGAAAGTTTCGCCGCCGGAAAGCGAATGCACCGAGCGCAGTTCGTCGCCCATTTCCGTGTCCATTACCAGCAGGCCGAGCATGCTGCCGCCGCGTTTGAGGCGATAGCGTTTGACCAGTTGGCGCAGCTGCGCGTTGGCGTGATGTACCAGCAGGTCGAGGTTGTAGGCCTGGGCGATCTTGCGGAAGGTGTCGCCGGTGGCCGAGCCGATCAAGGCACTGAGTCGCGCCCAGCGCTGGTACTCGGCATAGGCGTCGGCGATCTGCTGGGCCAGCGCCTGATTGGCGTTCTGCCGGCGCTGGTCTTCCGCCTGTTCGGCGCGCAGTTCGGCGCACTGCTGTTCGCTGACGGCGAACTGGTTCTGCAGCTCGGCGAGGGCGCTGTCCAGCTGTTCGGCGTCAAGATTGCCGTCCTGCCGGGTCTGGTGATCGAGCAGGCGCTGATCGCGCTCCTGCAACAGGACCTGGGCCTGTTCGATGGCTTTTTCGTTGTGCTGAAGGGTCTGACGCAGTTCGGTGACTTGCGCGTCGTCGAAGCGCAGCAAGTCTTCGAGGCCGCCGTCATCCAGTTCCGGGTGGCTGGCGCGCCAATCGGCGATCTTGCCGGCGAGTGCCTGGTCTTCGGCTTGCAGTGCTTGCAGGCGTTCCTGTTGGGCCTTGAGCTCAGCGGCGATCTGCACCAGTTGCGTGCGCACACTTTGCAGCTCTTCAGCGGTGCTGGTTTCCGCGCTGCGCGCCTGTTCCACGGCGTGTTCCAACTGCTGCTGCCAATGCTCGGCGCTGCTGTGCTCGCCAAGTAACTGCGCGAGTTTTTCCTGACAGCTTTGCTGCTGCTCGGTCAACGCCGTGAATTGCTGTTCGGCACTGTGCAGCTGCTGAGTGCGCAGCTGCTGGCGATCCTGTTCTTTCTCGAGGGTCTGCTGGCGTTGCTGCTGTTCGCTCAGCTCTTCCTTTTGCTGTTCGAGCTGGGCCAGACGCTCGGCGATCTGCCGGTCCAGCTGCATGAACGTTGCCGCCGGCTCCAGGCGCAAGGCTTCGAGCGTGTCGGCGGGCAGCAGCGGGCCGAACGCGCTGAGTTCTTCTTCAAGGCGCTGACGATCACTGTTGAGTTCATGCTGCTGATGGCTGAGCTGTTGCGCCGCTTGCTGATGCGCCACTTCAGCCTGACGCAATTGTTGCGACAAGCGCGCCGCGTCCTGTTGCAAGGTGAGCAGCGCACTTTGGCGTTGTTCGTCCTGAGTGATGCTCTGATTCAACTGCTCGGTCTGGCGGCTGAGCCAGGCGTCGCGTTTGTCGGCGTCCTGATTGAACAGTTGCGCGGCCAGCGGATGCGCGTCGAGGCTCGGGGCCAGGGCTTGTTGCTGCGCCGCGAGTTGTTCCTGTTGCTGCAGCAGCTCTTTCTGTTGTGCGATCACGCCACCGACTTCGCCGCGCAGCTCGATCAGTTTTTCCTTGAGCTGATCGACCACTTGCTGGGCGTTGGCCTGTTCGTTTTCATCGTGACGGCCAAGGCTTTGCAACAGCGCTTCGGGCTGATGATAGGGATGCTCGTTGCTGCCGCAGACCGGGCAGGGCTGATCGTCCTGCAACTGCGCGCGCAACTCTTCGACACTGGCACTGCGCGCCAGCCGCTGACGCTCGAGCAGTTCGCGAGTGACGCTGAGGGTCTGCTCGGCGACGGTCAGTTCGGCCTTGGTTTTCACACCGTCCTGGGTCAGACGTTCGCGTTGCTGCTGCGCGTCGAGCTGGCGTTGTTGCAACTCGGCGCTGCGCTTGTCGAGATCCTGCTGAGACGCCCACAGGCGCGACAGGTCTTCGATTGCGCGCAGCTGTTTGCGGTTGTCCTGCAGCAAAGTGCCGAGCAGGCCGATCTGTTCGGCCACCGCATCGGGCTCGGCGCCAGCCTCTTTGAACAGCACTTCCAGTTGTTGCTTGTGCGAGGCCAGTTGCTCAGCACTGCGCGTGGCGTTCTGTTCGAGGGACGCCAGTTCGCTCTGGCCCTTGTTCAAGCGGTTGCCGATCAGCATCAGCTGTTGCAGACGATCGCGATAGGCGCTCCAGGCATCGCTCAAGGGCGCCAGATGCGCACTCTGCTCAAGCTCGGTGGCGATGCGTTGCAAACGCGCGGCGACTTCAGTCTGCTTTTCCTGCAAAGCCTGAATCGTGTTCTGGCCATCCTTGGACGCTTGCTCGGCCGCTTGCCGGGCTTCGGCGCTGCTGGCGGTGTCCTTGATCAGGCGGGCGAGGGTGCTGTGTTCTTCAAACGCCTGACGCAGTAACGGCGCATTTTCGCTCTGGCGTTGTTGCGCTTCGCTCAGGGCGACTTTTGCTGCGTCGAGGTTCTGTTCCAGCTGCGTCTGGCGTTCCCCGAGTGCCGCGTGTTGTTGGGTGTGCGCGGCAATCTGCGCCGCCAGTGGTGTCAGCAGCGCATCGAGCTCGGCCTTGCGCGCGAACTGATGGCGTTGCGGGCCAAGCTGTTCCAGACGCGTCAGTTTCACCCGCTCGCCGGCCAGTGCCTGCCATTGCTGTTGCGCGGTTTGCAGTTGTCCGCTGGCCGCTTGCTGCGCTTCCTGCAACAGACGCAAATCCTTCAGCCAGGCATGCTGTTGCTCAAGCTGTTTGAGCTGCGCTTGTTGCGCCTTCATCTGTTGCTGCGCGGTGTTGAAACGCTCGTCGAGTTCGGCGCGCGCTTCCGGTGCCAGCGGCGTCACGCCGGTAGCCTGATCCTGCAACAGCTTGTGTGCTTCGCGGGCTTCTTTGGTCTTGTCGAAGGCGCGGCGGCCGAGGCGGGTGTAGAGCGCGGTGTCGGTGAGTTTTTCCAGCAGTTCACTGCGGTCGTTATCGTCAGCCTTGAGGAACGCGCTGAACTCACTCTGCGCCAGCAGCACAGCGCGGGTGAACTGTTCAAAGTTCAGGCCCAGCGCGGCTTCCAGCTGGGTTTTGTATTCGCCTTTCTGGCTGGCGAGCAGTTGATCCTGATCGATGTCGCGCAGGCTCTGCCGACTGGCCTGGAGCTTGCCGCCAGCCTTCTCGCGAGCACGGTTGGCTTCCCAGCGCGCGCGATAGCGGCGGCCATCGACGCCGACAAAATCCACTTCGGCATAGCCTTCACCGGTGCCGCGTCGCAGCAAGGTGCGCGGGTCGCCAGTGGCGATTTCACCGTCAGCATCCGGGACTTTCGCATCACGGCCGGTGTTGTTCAGACGCGGTACGGCGCCGAACAGTGCTAGGCACAAGGCGTCGAGCAGGGTGCTTTTGCCGGCGCCTGTGGGGCCGGTGATCGCAAACAGACCGGCGCTGGCCAGCGGTTCGGCGGTGAAATCGATCTCGAACGGACCGGCCAGCGAGGCGAGGTTCTTCAAACGAATGGCGAGAATTTTCATGGCTGCTCGCCCTCCAGTTGCACGTCCTGCAGCAGTTCGGCGAAGTCCTTGAGCGTCTGCTCGTCGACCTCGCTGCCGTAATTGTCGAGCCAGGCGCGGCTGAACAGTTCCTGCGGGGTGAGTTGGTCGAGTTCGATCAGCGTGCTGCCGTCCTCGCTGCCATCGACGCCGCGATTGCCGGCGTATTCAGCGGCGATGCGCACCAGTCGTACGGCTTTGCCTTGCAGTGCGGTTTCCACTTGATGCCGCAGATCCGGTTGCGGCTCATCCAGGCGCACGCGCACTTCGAGCCATGGCTGGCGCTGGGTTTCGGCGAGCAGATCGATGTTCGGCAGGTCAGCCAGTTGCAGCAGAATCTCGGCCAGCGGCGCCGGGCCGATGCGCTGTAGATTGACCGAGCGCGGGATCAGTTTCGGCTCGACGCTGACCAGTGTTTCACCGTCGAGGACCACATCGAGAATCTGATGCTGATAACCGATTTCGGAGAACGACAGCGGAATCGGCGAGCCGCTGTAGCGGATGCGCTCCTCACCGTTGACCTTCTGCGGCTTGTGCAAATGGCCGAGGGCGACATAGCTGATGCTTTCGCCGAACAGGCTGGCGGGCAGCGCTTCGGCATTGCCGATGATCAGGCTGCGCTCGGAATCCTCCGACACCGAACCGCCGGCCATGTGCGCGTGGCTGATCGCAATCAGCGCTTGCCCAGGCTGACGCTTGGCATTCGCCGCCGCGATCAGCCATTCATGCACCTGACCGATGCCGCGCAGATAGTTGTCACCCAGATGCGCGCCAGTGACCTCCGCCGGCCGCAAGAATGGCAACGCCAGACACCACGCGGCGATTTCTCCCTGAGCATTCGGCAGCGGCAGCAACAAACGTTCGGCGTCGAGCTGCCCGTCATCCAGCCACAGCACCCGACCCAACGCGTGAGTACGCAAACGCCGCATCAATGGCGCCGGCAGCTCGATCCGCGAGCCGGAATCATGGTTGCCGGCAATCATCACAATGGTCAGCAGCGGCTGCTGTTCGTGAGCGCTGACGATGAAATCGTAGAGGCGTTCCTGAGCTTTGACCGGCGGATTGACCGTATCGAAGATATCGCCAGCAATCAGCAGCACATCCGGCTGCGCCAGTTGCAACTGGCGCAGCAGCCATTCGAGAAAACACGCGTGCTCGAAATCGCGCTCCTGGCCGTGCAGGTTTTGCCCAAGGTGCCAGTCGGAGGTGTGGAACAGACGCAAGGTGGACTCCGCATTTTGATCAAGAGGGTGGCCGCGAGGAACAAAGGGCGGCGAGAGGAGGGGAGTTTACTGGCAAATCACGCCCCTTGCCTTGTCGTGTGTCTGCTTGCACCGACAGCGGCGAATATTTCGGTAATCGGCCGATGCGGGTAGCGCTTGTGCATCTGCCGCACCAGCTCGCTCATCCGCAACAACTCTTCGCTCGGCTTGGCCCATTGCTCTTTCGGCAATGGCTCGGACCATTCGCGCATGACTTCCGGCAGCGCCTGCTTGCCGATTCTTTCCAGCCGACGAATTTCCCATTCGAGCAGACGGTTGGGAATCGTCCATAAGGTCATGACGTGATACAGGTACCAGAAGAACCCCGACAACCGCGAGCGGCGGCCTTCATGGATCTCCTGATGCATCCGCGCGCGGGCATTGTGGAATGTATGCAGGCCTTCGTGGGGTGGGTCGTCCGGGCCTTGCAGGTCTTGCAGGTCCTGGATCGATTTGAGGTCGTTGACCTCGTACTCCATGTAGCCGCGAATCGCTTCCCAGTGGCTGATCGCGAGCTCCAGGCCGGCGCATTGGAATTCGAGGCTGGTTAGGGTTTCGCCGTGATCAAAACCGATGCCCATGCCGTATTGGCGATGGACGCCGAATTGGGTGGCGCCTTTGGCTTCGATGATCCAGGCGCTGAGCGACTCCCACGGGATAAAGACCGGTTCGGCGGCGCCTTGGGGCATGAAACAGACTTCGCGGCGTTGACGGTTGAAGCGGGTTGGGATGAGGGAGAGGCGTTTTTTGTGGACGTGGTGCCAGACGCCCAGGTTAATACACAAACAACAAAAAATGGTCAAAGAGCCCGTACCAATCAAAGCATCGAAAACTCCTTCGATGGCGCCGCATATGTCATTCCACCGCGAACCTGCCAGAAAAAACATAAAACCAGCAATTGCGGGAAAAAGGCACGTGATCATGAAGGTTGCACTAAAGGGCAACCCTACTGTTACCTGCCACATGAACACTTGCGGCGGTCCTATCCCGAATTCCATGAAGACGTGATTCAGTTCACCGATTTGCGGTCCAAAGGGTTGCTGTACGGTAGGCAATGGCAACGGTGCCAGATAAGTAATTTTTCCGCTTGGAAACGGTTCGATATCTCCCGCCTGCCTGGCCTGGTTGCTTGCGTTGTCTTGGTCATTCGGCATGGTCGGCTGGGTCCAGAAACTGTGTTTCGATGAACAGTACAGGTGGTTTGTCTTTTACAAGCTCAGGTGAAACCACCGGAAAATGACCTTTCCCGCGAGGCTCAACATGTATCACCCGAGTTCGTGATACCCATTGACCATTCTCATCCAGAGCCTGAATGCGGATGGCCAGCTCGAGTGTTTCTTTTGCTGGGGTGAATTCCGAGTCGAGTGCTACCGGGTACTCAAGACAGAGCACCAGGCCCTCCGGCATGGACTTGACGATGCGCAGACTCTTTACGATCTCGTCGCTGATGACGTCCCGCTGTTCTCGTGGCGTTCCTCGGCTGTGTAATGGAACTGAAATGCGGTGCGCGCCGATAGCTAAGTGATGCGTCGGCTTCCCACCCAAGGGAGGTGTCAGATCCTTCAAGGTCAATCGAGGCAGGACCAGATGGATATCGCTGGGCTTGGCTTTCAGCAGCAAGCTTTTAAGTCGAGAGTCATGCGCTTGCACGCCGAGTTGCACATAGGGCGCGTGAATCAAAAAAGCCAGATAATTTTGATAATCCTTGAGCGAATGATCACCACGCATATCCGGATCCCGGCTCCATGGCGTTATTTTCAGCCATTTATCATGCGCGCTGATGTTGTAACGGCTGAACAGCCAGACCCCCGATAGTTCAAGCACAGTGAATAACGCACCGGCCAGGTTAAAACGAAAGAAAACAGTAGACAGGCGTGTGCCAGCAGCGGCCCAGGCTGCGGCTCTTGCCGCTGCGTTTTCGGCGATCAAAACTCTGTGCCCGGCGTGAATGGTATGGCTCAAGGCATACCCGTTATTGGCAGTTGAACCCAACGCGCCAATCGCGGCCAACGCAGTGCTTTTCTCGGCGTGAAAGCTTCCGCCGCGAACGGCCTGTTGCCAGTTTGCATAATGGCTTTTCAC
Source organism: Pseudomonas sp. PS01270 (assembly GCF_029959775.1). NCBI lineage: Bacteria > Pseudomonadati > Pseudomonadota > Gammaproteobacteria > Pseudomonadales > Pseudomonadaceae > Pseudomonas > Pseudomonas sp. PS01270. The sequence goes on from NZ_JASCPT010000172.1 coordinate 8,553, forward strand.
GCTTTGCAGCGAAGACAGGAAACCTGAGACATAGGTGAAACTGCCCAGACCAATATGCAGTTTCCCCAACTGCACATGCACGTTTTTCAGCGCCGCTTGCTGAAGATTGGTCGCCAGCAATGAACTGCGGTTTTTCAAGGCTGTATCCCCAAGACTTTGCGCGGCAGTAAATCCTGCGGCCCCAGTAGCGACAATCGCATTGGCGAATGGCTGCCAAACTCGTTTATTCGCTGTTTGCCTACGCAGTTCACGCAAAGCTCCCACCAAATTCACCACCTGCACCAACACCACCAACAATCCCATCCCCTCCGTCCGCACCAGACTCGCCTTCGAAACCCCCGCCACCCCCGCGCGAATATTCTCCAACAACCCGCGCAATTCCCGGTGCTGCGC
>NZ_JASCPT010000173.1:0-8690 GCF_029959775.1 Pseudomonas sp. PS01270
GCGCTGTGTCAGTCGACAACTCCATTGAAGGAAAGTCCGCATTCGCGAGCAGGCTCGCTCCCACATGGGTTCGGCGTCGCATGGGAGGTCATCGTATAACTTCCAGTTGACAATCCCCGAAAATCTGGGAAATATCCGCATCGATGTTGTACGACGACGTATGACAAATAATAAAAACAACAAACGATCCAGGGAGCGTCACAGTGAGCCCACTCGCCCGCAATTCCGTCCGCCCTTCACGTTTTGCTCATTTCAAACCGCGTTCGACCCTCAGCCTGATCGGTTGCAGCAGCCTCGCTCTGGCCCTGCCGATGAGCGCCGATGCCGAAGGCTTTCTTGACGACAGCAAAGCCACGCTGAACCTGCGCAACGCCTACTTCAACCGCAACTTCGTCAACCCGGCCAATCCGCAGGGCAAGGCTGAAGAATGGACGCAGAACTTCATTCTCGACGCCAAATCCGGCTTCACCCAGGGCACCGTCGGCTTCGGCCTCGACATCCTTGGCATGTACTCACAGAAGCTCGATGGTGGCAAAGGCACTGGCGGTACGCAGTTGTTGCCGATCCATGATGACGGGCGCCCGGCCGACAACTTCGGCCGCCTCGGCGTGGCGCTGAAAGCCAAAGTCTCAAAGACCGAATTGAAAGTCGGTGAATGGATGCCCGTGCTGCCGATCCTGCGCTCTGACGATGGCCGCTCCCTGCCGCAGACCTTTCGCGGTGGCCAGATCACGTCCACCGAGATCAACGGCCTGACCGTCTACGGCGGCCAGTTCCGTGGCAACAGCCCGCGCAACGACGCGAGCATGGAAGACATGTCGATGAACGGCCGCGGTGCGTTCACCTCCGATCGCTTCAACTTCGGCGGCGGCGAATACAGCTTCAACGAAAAGCGCACCATGGTCGGCGTGTGGTACGCCGAGCTCACTGACATCTACCAGCAGCAGTATTTCAACCTCAGCCACAGCCAGCCGATGGGCGACTGGACGCTGGGCGCCAACCTCGGTTTCTTCACCGGCAAGGAAGATGGCAGCGCTCAGGCCGGCGACCTCGACAACAAGACCGCGTTCGCCCTGCTCTCGGCCAAGTATGGCGGCAACACCTTCTACGTCGGCCTGCAGAAACTCACCGGCGACGATGCGTGGATGCGCGTCAACGGCACCAGCGGCGGCACCCTGGCCAACGACAGTTACAACGCCAGTTATGACAACGCCAAAGAGCGCTCCTGGCAGGTGCGTCACGACTACAACTTCGTTGCGCTGGGCGTGCCTGGCCTGACCCTGATGAACCGCTACATCAGCGGCGATAACGTGCACACCGCCACCACCAATGACGGCAAGGAATGGGGCCGCGAATCGGAACTGGCCTACACCGTGCAGAGCGGCCCGCTGAAGAACCTCAACGTGAAATGGCGCAACGCGACCATTCGCCGGGACTTCAGCACCAACGAATTTGACGAGAACCGGATCTTTATCAGCTATCCGATTTCGTTGTTGTAAAGCGAGTTTCCACACCGATATTCCCTGTGGGAGCGAGCTTGCTCGCGAATGCGTCGGGTCAGACGACTCATCTATTAATGACGCAGCGCTTTCGCGAGCAAGCTCGCTCCCACAGGAGACTGCATTGCCAACTAAAGGATTCTGCAGACTCAGGACTGGGCGCGCCCTTCCGTCATCTACACCAAAAGTCGCGTTGACAAGATCCGGAAACCCTACCGATACTTCAGCGCAGTCATACGACAACCTACAACAAACCTAATAACAATGTGTTCAGGGATTGCCATGACGTCTACCTCTACCCCCCGCGCTCCTTTCAACCGCCTGCTGCTGACCGGTGCCGCCGGCGGCCTGGGCAAAGTGTTGCGCGATCGCCTGCGCCCTTACGCCAATGTGCTGCGCCTGTCCGACATCGCCGCCCTCGCCCCGGCCGTCGATGACCACGAAGAAGTCGTTCTCTGCGACCTCGCCGACAAGCAAGCCGTGCATCAACTGGTCGAAGGGGTCGATGCGATCCTGCATTTCGGCGGCGTTTCGGTCGAGCGCCCGTTCGAAGAAATCCTCGGTGCCAACATCAGCGGCGTGTTCCACATTTACGAAGCGGCGCGCAAGCACGGTGTGAAGCGGGTGATCTTCGCCAGCTCCAACCACGTCATCGGTTTCTACAAACAGGACCAACAGCTCGACGCCACCTCGGCGCGTCGTCCCGATGGTTACTACGGTCTGTCCAAGTCCTACGGCGAAGACATGGCCAGTTTCTACTTCGATCGCTACGGCATCGAAACCGTCAGCATCCGCATCGGCTCCTCGTTCCCCGAACCGCAGAACCGCCGGATGATGCACACCTGGCTGAGCTTCGACGATCTCACGCAACTGCTCGAACGTTCGCTGTACACCCCAAATGTCGGCCACACAGTGGTCTACGGCATGTCCGCCAACAAAGACGTCTGGTGGGACAACCGCTACGCCAGCCACCTCGGTTTCGAAGCCAAGGACACCTCGGAAGTGTTCCGCGACAAGGTCGAAGCGCAACCGATGCCGGCCGACGATGATCCGGCGCGGATCTATCAGGGCGGCGCTTTCGTCGCAGCAGGCCCGTTCGGCGACTGACCGTTCGACTTGATCCCCTCCAATAAAAACCATGGGAATGAGTATGCAAGCCGAATTGATCGTCGACGCCCGCAACGCGGTCGGTGAAAGCCCGGTCTGGGTGCCGCAGGAAAACGCGCTGTACTGGGTCGATATTCCCAACGGCGGGCTGCAACGCTGGAGCGCTGACAGCGGGCACGTCGCCTCGTGGAAAGCCCCGGAAATGCTCGCCTGCATCAGCCGCCACCGCAGTGGTGGCTGGGTCGCTGGCATGGAAAGCGGTTTCTTTCGCCTGCACCCGCACAGCGACGGCAGCCTCGACAGCGAATTGCTCGCCACCGTCGAGCATAGCCGCGCCGACATGCGCCTCAACGACGGTCGCTGTGATCGCCAAGGGCGTTTCTGGGCGGGCAGCATGGTGCTGAACATGGGCCTGAACGCGCCTGAAGGCCGGCTCTATCGCTACAGCGCCGGGCAGACGGGCGTGATCGAAGCGCAGCTGGATGGCTTCATCGTGCCCAATGGCCTCGCTTTCAGCCCTGACGGCAAAACCATGTACCTGTCGGATTCGCACCCCAATGTGCAACTGATCTGGGCCTTCGATTACGACACCGAGACCGGCACGCCATCGAATCGCCGAATCTTCGTCGACATGAATCATTTCCCCGGCCGACCCGATGGCGCTGCCGTGGATGCCGAAGGCTGCTACTGGATCTGCGCCAACGACGCCGGCCTGATCCACCGCTTCGCCCCGGATGGCCGACTGGATTTCTCGCTGGAAGTACCGGTGAAGAAACCGACCATGTGCGCCTTCGGCGGCAGCAACCTGGACACCTTGTTTGTCGCCTCGATTCGCCCCGGCGATGACCACGACCCGCAATCCCTGGCCGGCGGCGTGTTCGCCCTGAAGCCAGGCGTCAAAGGCCTCGCCGAACCGCAATTCAACGATTTGCTTTAGACCCTCTGCTGCACCGCTGCGCCTTGAACACAAAAATAACAAGACTGGAGACTCACCCCTCATGAACTTCAAACGCACCTTGCTCGCCGCTGCACTCCCGCTGATGTTCACCTTCGCTGGTGCCGCTCAGGCACTGGAACTTAAAGTCGCCGACATCCACCCCAAGGGTTATCCCACCGTGGAAGCCGAAGAAAGCATGGGCAAGACCCTGACCAAGGAAACCAACGGCGAGCTGACCTTCAAGTACTTCCCGGGCGGCGTGCTCGGTTCGGAAAAAGAAGTCATCGAGCAGATGCAATTCGGCGCGATACAGATGTCTCGCGTCAGCCTGGGTATCGTCGGCCCTGTGGTGCCGGATGTGAACGTGTTCAACATGCCGTTCATTTTCCGCGACCAGCAACATATGCGTAACGTCATCGATGGCCCGGTGGGCGATGAGATTCTCGACAAGATCACCAACTCCGAATTCAAATTGGTGGCCCTGGCGTGGATGGACGGCGGTACACGCAACATCTACACCAAAAAACCGGTGCGCAAGCTCGAAGACCTCAAGGGCATGAAAATTCGCGTGCAAGGCAACCCGATGTTCATCGACATGATGAACGCCATGGGTGCCAACGGTATCGCCATGGACACCGGCGAAATCTTCAGCGCCCTGCAGACTGGCGTGATCGACGGTGCGGAAAACAACCCGCCGACCCTGCTCGAACACAACCACTTCCAGAACGCCAAGTTCTACAGCCTGACCGGTCACCTGATCCTGCCGGAGCCGATCGTGATGTCGAAAATCACCTGGGAAAAACTCACTCCGGATCAACAGCAACTGGTGAAAAAAGCCGCCAAGGCTGCCCAGGCTGAAGAGCGCGTGCTGTGGGACAAGAAGTCCGCTGCCAGTGAAGAAAAACTCAAGGCCGCTGGCGTCGAGTTCATCACCGTTGACAAGAAACCTTTCTACGAAGCCACCGCCTCGGTTCGCGAGAAATACGGCGCGCCTTATGCCGATCTGATCAAAAAGATCGAAGCCGTTCAGTAACGCCTCCCGCTCCGTACTCATGAAAAAGGCCCGGCGCGCCAGCGGTTCAGGCGCGCCCGGTTACGGTGGAACCCGATGAAGAATCTGCTGCTGCGTATCAACGACAAGATCTACATGACGTGCATCTGGGTCGCCGGCCTTTCCGTCCTGGCGATTTCCCTGATGATTCCCTGGGGCGTCTTCGCCCGCTACGTGCTCGGCACCGGCTCCAGCTGGCCAGAGCCGACGGCGATCCTGCTGATGATGGTGTTCACCTTCATCGGCGCCGCCGCCAGCTACCGCGCCGGCGCACACATGGCCGTGGCCATGCTTACCGATCGCATGCCGGCGCAGCTGAAAGCCGCAGCAGCGATTTTCTCGCAACTGCTGATGGCGGCCATCTGCATCTTCATGACCATCTGGGGCACCAAGCTGTGCATGTCCACCTGGAACCAGTTCATGGCCGCCCTGCCCGATCTGCGGGTTGGCGTGACCTATTTGCCGATCCCCGTGGGCGGTTTGCTGACGCTGATTTTTGTCGTGGAAAAACTTTTGCTCGGTGACCAGAGCAAACGTCGGGTCGTGCAGTTCGACCTGGTTGAAGAAAGTGAAGGTGCCGTTTAATGGACGCTCTGATCCTGCTGGGCAGTTTTATCGTATTGATCCTGATCGGCATGCCGGTCGCTTACGCGTTGGGCGCCGCCGCGCTGATCGGCGCTTGGTGGATCGACATTCCCTTCCAGGCGGTGATGATCCAGGTCGCCTCGGGGGTGAACAAATTCTCGCTGCTGGCCATTCCGTTCTTCGTCCTCGCCGGTGCGATCATGGCCGAGGGCGGCATGTCGCGCCGTCTAGTGGCGTGTGCCGGCGTGCTGGTAGGTTTCGTCCGTGGTGGCCTGTCACTGGTCAACATCGTCGCCTCGACGTTCTTCGGCGCGATCTCCGGTTCGTCGGTGGCCGACACCGCGTCGGTAGGCTCGGTGCTGATTCCGGAAATGGAACGCAAGGGCTATCCACGGGACTTCTCCACCGCCGTGACCGTCAGCGGTTCGGTGCAAGCCCTGCTGACTCCGCCAAGCCACAACTCGGTGCTCTACTCGCTGGCCGCTGGCGGTACGGTGTCGATCGCTTCGCTGTTCATGGCCGGCATCGTCCCAGGCCTGATGATGAGCGCCTGCCTGATGGTGCTGTGCCTGATCTTCGCGAAAAAGCGCAACTACCCCAAGGGCGAAGTGATTCCGATGCGCCAGGCGCTGAAGATCGTCGGCGAAGCCCTGTGGGGCATGATGGCGATGGTGATCATCCTCGGCGGTATTCTCTCGGGGATTTTCACCGCCACTGAATCGGCGGCCATCGCCGTGCTGTGGTCATTCTTCGTGACCATGTTCATCTACCGCGACTACAAATGGAGCGAACTGCCCAAGCTGATGCACCGCACGGTGCGCACCATCTCCATTGTGATGATCCTGATCGGTTTCGCCGCCAGCTTCGGCTACATCATGACCCTGATGCAGATCCCGGCGAAGATCACCACGCTGTTCCTGACCCTGTCGGACAACCGCTACGTGATCCTCATGTGCATCAACGTCATGCTGCTGTTGCTTGGCACGGTGATGGACATGGCGCCGCTGATTCTGATCCTCACGCCGATCCTGATGCCAGTGATCATGGGCATCGGTGTCGATCCCGTGCAGTTCGGCATGATCATGCTGGTCAACCTGGGGATCGGATTGATAACACCGCCGGTGGGCGCCGTGCTCTTCGTCGGCTCGGCGGTGGGCAAGGTCAGTATCGAAAGCACCGTAAAAGCGCTGCTGCCTTTCTACGCCGTGCTGTTCCTGGTGCTGCTGCTGGTGACCTACGTGCCGGCGATTTCGCTGTGGCTGCCGCACCTGGTGTTGTAACCCGCTGAGAAGATCGCAGCCTCGTGCAAGGAGGCTGCGATCTTTTGCTCTTCACGCCCGCAACAACATGTACCCCGCCACCACCAGACAGACACTGGCAAACCCCACCTGCAACGCCCGCGCCGGCACCTGCGCGCACAGCCTGCGACCGACGAGCATGCCAACGATGCTGGCGACAATGAACGCCGCGCCCTGGCCGTCGATACGCACTCCCGCATGAAACGCGCCGATCACCCCGATCGCGGAAATCAGACTGATCACCATCAACGACGTCGCAACGATGCCGCGCATCTGCACATCGGTCAGTTGCTTGAACGCCGGCACGATCAGAAAGCCGCCGCCGACGCCCAGTAAACCCGAAACCACGCCAGTAACCGCTCCCAGTGCAGCCAGGGTAGCGGTGCATTTGGCGGTCCAGTCGAAGCGCCCGGTCTGCTCGTTGAGCATGCAGTTTTTCTGGCCCCAACTGGCATGGCCGTGATCGCTCGGCCCCGCTTGCTGACGCTCCTTTCTGAGCATTCGCCAGGCGACCAGGACCATCAGCAGGCTGAACAGCATCATCAGAATCTTTTCCGGCAACTGATGTGCGAAGTAGATCCCCAGCGGCGAAAACACCGCGCCCAACGCGGCGATCAACAGCGCCGCGCGATAACGCACCAGGCCATGGCGCAAACCGTCGATCGCCCCGACCGCCGCCGCGCTGCCGACCGCAAACAAGGCCACCGGCGCCGCTTGCGTCATCGTCCAGCCGAGCCCGAGCACCAGCGCCGGCACCGCGAGAATCCCGCCGCCTGCGCCGGTCAGGCCGAGGACCAAACCCATCACCACGCCAAACAGACTTGCCAGCAACATAGAAGTTTTCTCAGTCGACCCTGGACAGACGCGTCAGCCACTCGCGGCCCTTGAGCATGCCGTGCCAGTAGAACCACGGCAGCAGCGTCGCCTTCAGCCACCATGCCGAACGGCGGGCCACGGTCGGGTCCAGCGGGAAGGTCGGCAGCAGTTTGCCGCCATAGCCGAACTCGGCGAGGATCACCTTGCCCTTCTCCACCGTCAGCGGGCACGAGCCGTAGCCGTCGTACTTGAGCTGCAGCGGCTGTTGTTTGCGCGCGGCCAGCAGGTTTTGCGCAACGACGACAACCTGCTTGCGCACCGCCGCCGCGGTTTTCGCGTTGCTGGTGCCGCAGATATCGCCCAGTGCGAACACCTCGGGATAGCGCGGATGCTGCAGGCTGTGCGGATCGACCTCGCACCAACCGCCGGCATCGGCCAGCGGACTCTGGGCGATGAAATCCGGCGCGACTTGTGGCGGCACGACGTGCAGCAGATCGAAGGTTTTTGCCACGCGGCTGACGTTGCCGTCGGCGTCCTTGACGTCAAACCACGCGGTTTTCGCCGGGCCGTCGACCTTGACCAGATTCGAGTTGAACGCCAGTTGCGCGTCGTACTGTTCGATGTACTTCATCAACGGCGGCACGAAGGTCGGCACGCCAAACAGCGCAGCGCCAGCCAGGTTGAATTCGACATTGATGTCTTTCAGCACGGCGGATTTGCGCCAGTAATCGCAAGACAGATACAGGGCCTTCTGCGGTGCGCCGGCGCATTTGATCGGCATCGCTGGCTGGGTGAACAGCGCCCGGCCGTCGCGCAGTTTCTGCACTTGATCCCAGGTGTACTGGGCGTGTTGATAGCTGTAGTTGGAGGTGACGCCGTGCTGACCGAGGCTTTCCTGCAAACCTTCGATTTTCTCCCAGGCCAGGCGCAGGCCGGGGCAGACGATCAGGTTCTGATAGCTGACGGTGCGCTGGTCGTCGAGGGTGAGTTGGCGGCTTTGCGGGTCGATGGCGCTGACACTGGCCTGAATCCACGTCGCCTGACGCGGCATGACTTTGCTCATCGGCCTGACGGTGTCTTTCACATCAAACGCACCACCGCCGACCAGCGTCCACGCCGGTTGATAGTAGTGCTGTGAACTCGGTTCGATCACGGTGACTTTGAGCTGCGGGTCACGCTTGAGCAGGCTGGCGACAAAACCGATGCCGGCCGTGCCACCGCCGATGACCACGATGTCCGCACTGATGGATAGGCCCCAGTGTTGATCGTTCATTGCTTGTTCCTTTTGCTGCACGCAAGGATTTGTTCGGGTCAAACCAAAGAACCTGTGGGAGCGAGCCTGCTCGCGAAAGCGGTGGCTCAGTCAACTATTCGTCGGCTGACACGCCGCCTTCGCG
>NZ_JASCPT010000174.1:0-8646 GCF_029959775.1 Pseudomonas sp. PS01270
CGATGACGCCTTCGCGAGCAGGCTCGCTCCCACATTTGCAATGCGGATTTCCTGTGGGAGCGAGCCTGCTCGCGAATTCCGACTTCAGACACATGAGAGGATTCGCTGGCCAGATCTGTTGAATCCTCCGATGCAGAAAGGGATAGTGCGCGCCTGGAAATATCTTCAAGGAGCGGGAAGTGACAATGAAGTCCACGTGGATCACCGCTGCGGCGCTCTGCGGGTGGTTGATGGCTGGGCAGGCGTTGGCCGATTGCACGCCGCCTGCGGTCAGTGGCGAAGCGGACTTTTCTTTGTGCAAGGACTGGCCGGCTTATCCGTCGCTGACGATTACCGCGCTATCGACGTTCGTGCCCGATCCGGTCAATGGTCAGGACGGCAGGGTGGGTTCATACGATCTGGCTCTGGCCGTCACTACCGCTGGCAGCCCCAAGCCGCTGGCGACCTATCATCAGCGGTCGGCGTTTCTCTCCGATGCCATCGCGCTGGAGAGTCTGGAGCTGGATACGGCGCGTTATAAACTCACGTCCGACCTCCGTGCCTTCGGCGTACGCGCCCATTTCAAAGGCTCGTCGCGCGTCAATCCGCTGGATGAAACCCTGCTGTCGCTCTACGTGAAAGAGGGCGACAAACTGCGCCCGGTGCTGGATCGCTTGGTCGTCTACAGCTTCAGTGGCGAGTGGGATGGCAAGTGCGCCGGAGAGCGCTCGGAGACGGTGCGTACGCTTGAGATGGGCAAAACCAGTTCCCATGGTTACGCCGATATCATTGTCCGCTCAGTCACCACGGGCCTGGTCGGTGAGGGGCCACCCGACACCTGCGAGTCGAAGACCACTTACGAAAAGCCGGTGCTGAACACGTTGCGCTATGACGGACAGCAATATTTCGTTCCCGAAAATCTGAGAGGCTATTGAAGGCGCGTCGTTCTACTTCCTCGATCCCGACGGGCACAAGCTCGAGGTCCATGTCGGCGATTTGCAATCGCGGCGGGCTACGTGTCGGCAGAAACCGTATCCCGGCATGCGTTTCCGCGACGAACCCTGATCCGCTTCAATCTCGGTGATATAGACTCTGCGCCACGTATTCTGGCGCTCGCAGGTTTTTCATGACTCCATCATTGCTGTTGGCCGTTCTGGCTTCGGGTTTCATCTACGGGATCACGCCCGGGCCGGGCGTGCTGGCGGTGTTCGGCATTGGCGCGGCCCATGGGCGACGGGCCGGGGCGGGTTTTCTGTGTGGGCATCTGCTCGGCGATGTGATCTGGTGCAGCACCGCGCTGGTGGCGATTGTCGGTGCGCGGGAAATCGGCAGCACCGCGTTCGATGTGCTCGGCGTGCTCAGCGCGTTGTACCTGTTCTGGCTCGGCTGGCGTGCGGTGCGTGCCCAACGCCGCAATGGCGACGAGGCGCAAGGGGCGGCGCGGCAGCCGTTCTGGCACGGCATCGTCTTCGGCCTGACCAATCCCAAGGCCTATCCGGTGGCGGTGGCGACCTTTACGGCGCTGCTGTCGAGCCGCGCCGAACTGCTCAACTGGTCGATGCTGCCGGCGCTGATCGCCCTGAGTTTCATCGGCGGTGCGCTGGCTTACGCTATCCTCATCGGCGTGGTCGGCGCGCAGCGGGTGCGCACGGTGTATCAGCGTCATGAGCTGCTCATCACCCGTTTATGCGGCGTGATGTTTATCGGCTTCGCCATCAATGCGTTGATGCACGCGCTGCCGGGGCTGCTGCCGAACAAGACTTGATGAAATGGGCAGGGACGCGCAATCACGATCATGGACGATTGAAATCGCTGCACTGCGCGGACACCCCGTAGAACCATGCAAAGCCCTAACCCTGCGCCGCTGGCGAGCTACATGGACCTGTTGCTGGACGCCGTTTGCGCGGTCGACAAACAGGGCCGTTTCGTTTTTGTCAGCGCTGCCTGCGAGCGGATTTTCGGCTACACGCCTGACGAACTGATCGGCCGCTCGATGATCGAGCTGGTGCACCCGGCCGATCGCCAGCGCACCCTCGCGGCCGCAGGCGAAATCATGGGCGGCGACCCGAAGCACAATTTCGAGAACCGCTACCTGCGCAAGGACGGCAGCGTCGCGCATATTTCCTGGTCGGCGCGCTGGTCGGAGGTCGACCAACTGCGCATCGCCGTCGCCCGCGATATCACCGAGCGCAAGCAGGCCGAATCGCGGCAAGCGGCGTTGTACGCAATTTCCGAGGCGGCGCATGCGGCGGAAGATTTGCTGGCGCTGTTCAAACGCGTCCATTTGCTCATTGGCGAATGGCTGCCGGCGCTGAATTTTTCCGTGGCGCTGTACGACGAACACTGCGGGCAGCTGAATTTTCCCTATCACGTCGACGATCACGAATTGCAGCCCGAGCAGCCCGGCACCGTCATCGGACGGCTTTGCGCGCAAGTAATCCGCAGCGGCCAGCCAATGTTGCTGACCCCGGACAGCGCCGATGCCACGCCCGACTTCGCTGCGCTGGTGGCGGAGCAGAACGCGCCTTGCTGGCTCGGCGTACCGCTAAGCTCAAAAAACGGCACCATCGGCGCCTTGATCGTCAAAAGCCTCGCTGGCGGCGAACGCTACACCGAGCAGGACAAGGAACTGCTGCAATACGTCTGCGCACAAGTCGCCACGGCCATCGAACGCCAGCAACTGCATGCGCGGCTCAAGCGCATGGCGCAATACGATCAACTGACGCAACTGCCCAACCGCGAACTGCTGCGTGATCGGCTCAGGGCTGCGCTGGCCCATGCGCGAACCGTGCACGGACACATGGCGCTGCTATATGTCGATCTGGATCGCTTCAAACAGGTCAACGACACCCATGGCCATGCCGTCGGTGACATGCTCCTGCAAACCGTGGCCAATCGGCTGAAAGGCTGCGTGCGTGAAACCGACACTGTGGCGCGTATCGGTGGCGATGAGTTTGTCGTGCTGTTGCATAGCGTGCATGCCGCCGAAGATGCCGACAGTGTCGCCGGAAAAATCCGTCAGGTGCTGGCGCAGCCCATGCGCCTCGACGGCCATGACCTGCGTATCGAACCGAGCATCGGCGTGGCGCGTTTCCCTGAACACGGTGAAGAAGAACAGCAACTGTTCCGGCATGCCGATCAGGCCATGTATGCGGCCAAGCGCCTGAATCATCGGGCGCTGGGCATCTGAAGCGGGCGCGCCGTTCGTCGCGGCCTCGGCAGATTTTCTAAACCTTTGAACGCCAAAGCCTTCTTAACTGAGGCGGACAATTGTCCGCCGCGACTATTTGAGCAGCGGGCGAATCACGGCCCGCTTGAATTTTCCACGAGGAGGGCGCGACCATGAGCCGGATGGCCACCCGTTTACGTAATGCCAGTTTTGCGACTCTGCTGGGCCTGTGCGCCAGCACTGCGTTCGCCCAGTCGCCTGCCGAATTCATCAACGATGCCTCCGCCAAAGGCATGGCTGACATCGAAGCCAGCCGTCAGGCCCACGGCAAGACCGAATCGAAAGAGGTCAAGGATTACACCATCGTTGTGATCAACGACCGCACTACAGCCAACCAGCATCTGGCGAAGATCGCCAAGAAACTCGACCTGCCGGTCGCACCTCGCGAAGAACTCGCCGACAAGGCCAAAGAGCTGATGCCGGAAGTAAAGGATGGCGCGACCTTCGATCAGGCTTACGCCGCCAGTCAGGTCAAGGCGACCGAAGAGGCCATCACCCAGATCGAGCAACAGGCACAGACCACCGACGTGCCGGAAATCAAAGCATTCGCCGATGAGACTTTGCCGAAACTGCAAAGCCATCTGGAGAAGGCCCGCGCGTTGCAGGCCAGTCGCTAACTTCGCCGTATTGTTGCAGTGTGAGAGAAACTTTCAGTTGAAATGCGATGCTTCCCCTGTGGGAGCGAGCCTGCTCGCGAAAGCGGTGTGTCAGTCAATGCTGTCCCCACGTCTTCGCGAGCAGGCTCGCTCCCACAGAGTGTGTTTACTTGCTCAGCACTCATTCAAATCCTGCTTTGGCTTGCTCTTGTCGCCAAGCCCCTCAAGATCGAACACCTGATTCTCACCCAGCGCGCGGTAATGCCGGCGCAACGCTTCAAGCTGTTTCAGATCCAGCGCCTCCAGCCCGAGCATCGCGTTCTGCGCTTCCTTGTTCACCCTCAGCAGCTCATCGAGTTTCAAGTGCAGAATGTCGGTGTCGCGGTTCTGCGTGTTCTGAATCAGGAACACCATCAGGAACGTGATGATCGTCGTCGATGTATTGATGATCAGTTGCCAAGTGTCGTTGTAACCAAAAATCGGCCCGCTCAAACCCCACAACCCGATCAGAATCAACGCCCCCATGAACGTCTTCGGGCTACCGGCCCACAGGGCAAGTTTTTGGGCAATTTTTGCGAATTTCATGATGGGAGTCCTTGTTTTGGGAGCTTGAAATTCAGACATCGGCGTTGCGCTGAAAATTCTGTTTACAAGTTTCGGTGCAGGACTTTGGTAGGGAAGGCGTACGGCGCAGATCGCGGTATCGTGTCGACAGTCGACAGAAAACCCCAACAGGAGAACGCAATGAGTTGGTCTGCCCAGCAATACGTCGCTTTCGAAGATGAACGCACCCGCCCGGCCCGTGATCTGTTGGCGGCGATACCCACGGCGCAGGCCCGGGCGGTGGTGGACATTGGTTGCGGACCGGGCAATTCCACCGAATTGCTGGTGCAGCGTTTTCCCGAGGCGAGCGTCAGTGGCCTCGACAGTTCGGCGGACATGATTGCCGCCGCGCGCAAGCGCTTGCCTGACGTGCAGTTTCAGGTGGCCGAGGTCGACAAATGGGCTGACGAGGGTCCGTTTGATGTGATCTTCGCCAATGCGGTGCTGCAATGGGTGCCTGATCACGCTTCGTTGCTGCCAGCCCTGGCGAGCAAGCTTTCAGATGGTGGCAGCCTGGCGATCCAGATGCCGGACAACCTCAACGAACCGTCCCACCGTTTGATGCGTGAAGTCGCCGCCAATGGGCCGTGGGCGAGCAAGCTCGCAGACGCTGCCGGGCAGCGTACCGACATGGCCAGTGCCAGCGAGTATTTTTCGATGCTGCGCCCGCATTGCGCGCGGGTCGATGTGTGGCGCACCACCTATCATCACCAACTTCGCGATGGTGCGGCGGGGGTGGTGGAGTGGTTCAAGGGCAGCGGTTTGATTCCATTCCTGAGCCCGTTGACCGAGGAGGAGCGGGCGCAGTATCTGCAGCGGTATCTGGCGGAAGTTGCCAAGGCTTATCCGGCCTTGGCTGACGGCTCGGTGCTGTTGCCGTTTCCACGTGTGTTTATTGTTGCGACCCGTTGAAAATATTCATTCGTCTAGCTCGTTTTTTATCGTGAGTTCGACGCATTGGTTCAGGTCGGCGTAACTCGCAAGAACAACCCGATCGGTCCCCTCTCCCTCGGGAGAGGGTTAGGGTGAGGGGCTCGCTGGCGCTTGAAAACCCGATCACCGCTGCGCCGCCATCATCATCGTCCTCTGGCTTCCTTTCAACTCGTTCACGCTGAACTCGTCGGAAATTTCCTTCTGTTTTTCAGGCCTTTACACGTGGTGCGCCATGGCTGTTTAAAGTCGAATCGCGTTACGTCCTGATGCCTACAAATCCTTGCGCCGCTGCCTACCGGTACGCCAGAATCCGCCGGCTTGTGCGCCTGGAGGGCGGTCGGTAACTTGGTTCGCGTCACTGATTTCCAGTGATCGGGTTTAGTAGCCCGGTAATGTCCTCCTCGTAACGGTTGCACGAGTTCCGTTGAATCAGGCGCGTGCCTGTATTTTATGGTGGCTGTGCGCATGGCGCCTTCGGGTGCGCCGGATGGGGGATGGGTCCGGTCTACTAACTTGCGTACAGCCGCCACCCTCCCGTTTAGTAGCGTGGTGGATGCGGCTCAAATGAAAGGTACCGCCCCGTGTTCAAAGTAACGCCAAATCCGCCGGAAACCGATCCGGCCTCTCCTTACGAGTCCCTCGATTCGAAAAAACTCCACGAAGCCGCCGAACGCGCCCTCGACCACTATCTCATCCCACCAAAAACAAGCTCACCGCCGTACCAGGCCAGCAGCATGTTCATGGTTAATCCGGGCACCGATACCGAGTCGCTATTGGTCAACGCCAGCGAGTCCCTCGGCTCGGCCAGCGTCATGCTCGGCGACTTTGCCGCCTTGCTCGACGGCAGCCAGCGCAAAACCCTGCTCGGCATCGCCCAGGTCGTCATGCTGGGCGAGCTGGCGGTGAATCAGGTGCTGGATAATGTGGTGCCGGTGGGTTAGCCGGCGTTGATTTCCGAGTAAAAAGTAACCGGTCGTTGCGACCGGTTTTTCGGCTAGTGCAGCGTCAAAACCGCTGATCAATACCAGGTTTGTCCTCTTGAAAGGGCTCGGAAGGGGGAATCGGGAATTGCTGCTCCTCATACTCGCCCACCCGCCGAGCGAGAATTTCCAATTCATCGCCTTCCGGCGAGTTCATCTCAGCGCCCCAAATCTGCTCGATACGCAGCAATGCTGCGGACAAGTCTTCAGTGCTCCGAATGGGTTTGATGTCCATAAATGATGTCCGCTTTGGTAACCACATGAGCGGCGATCTTGAACGGCACAACAAACGCTGTGTTCATCATTACGTTGCCAAATATGACTGCATTGCGGAGAGTAAGATTCGCGGTGACAAAAGCGGCCACGCGTGACCCAACCGCTAATCCTCAGTGTCAGCTGTGTAGCAATCCGAAGATCTCTATTGCTCCACGAAATTAGTTAAATTTTTCAAAAATGGTCATATCTGATCCTTAAGGGAGGTTAGATGGCTACAATGGCTCTATTAAGATCCTTAAGAATTGGAAGGGTTTGCCATGTCACTCATGCATTTGCTTCACTCGCCGGCTGAGATCGCTAGAAATGTCGGAGAAAACGCCAAAATCCTGCGGCTCTCCAAAAATCTTTCCCGCAAGACGCTCGCAGAAAAGGCGGGGGTTTCCGAATCCACCATCAAGCGATTCGAAGCGACCGGTCTCGTGACGTTGGAGGCTTTGATCCTGATAGCCACTGCGCTTGATGAACTCAACGCTGTGACCAAGCTGTTCAAACCAGAGCAGCCGAGCTCGCTGGATGAGCTGAAGAATGCCAGGCGCAAGAGAGGGATGCGCTGATGATCAAGCCTTTCAAACACACAGAAGCGCTGAATGTTTTGAAAGAGGGCGCCAAGGTTGGTGAACTGGTCAGAGTCGCGGGCCGGGGGATTTACTTCGCTTACGATCCGGGTTGGCTTGCCACTGGCTACAATCTTTCGCCGCTGACAATGGCTTGGGACGAAAAGCCCCAGTTGGCCAGGAACACCAGCCTCTTCGAAGGGCTACACGGACCGTTCGCCGATTCACTGCCTGACGGCTGGGGCATGCTGCTGATGGATCGATATTTCGACAGCACCTTCGGTGACGGCACCCACCTAACCCTCACAGCGCTTGATCGCCTTGCTTATATGGGCGAGCGCAGTATGGGTGCGTTTGAATATCAGCCGAAGGCGGAAAAAACAGAGCTCACAGGCCCTTTGGATATTTGCCAACTCTACGAAGCTTCAATCGAAGTTCAAGAGGGTGAGACCCCTGCAGTGCTTACCAAATTGCGACTGGCTGGTGGCTCACCGGGGGGCGCACGACCGAAGGCAATCGTGGCGCTGTCTGCCGACAAAAAACACGCAATTTCGGCCTTTGATGCCCTGACCGAGGGGTATGCACATTGGATCGTGAAGTTCAGGGCATTGTACGAACCGATTGAAACCGGCGGCATTGAATTCGCGTATGCCGAGATGGCTCGTGCCGCCGGAGTGACCATGGCTGAATCGGATCTTCTGAATGTGCAGATGCCTGGCGGCGAGGTTGAGCGTTTCTTCGCAACCAAGCGCTTCGACCGCGACGGCGAGCGCAAGATTCACATGATGACCGTCTCGGCGCTCATGTACGCGGACTACCGCGCATTGTCATCCATCGACTACCCGAACCTGCTCAAGCTCACTCAGGTGTTGACCAGAAGCTCCGTCGAAGTGGAAAAGATGGCCAGGTTAATGATCTTCAATGCGCTGTCTCACAACCATGACGACCATGCGAAGAACTTTGCCTTTCTCTGCCACAATCCTGAAAAAAAAGGCGAGAGAGAAACCTGGACGCTGTCCCCGGCATACGACCTGACCTTCGCAAACGCCATGGGCGAGCACACCACTGACTTCGGTGGCCGCACTCCCGGCACGCCTACGCGCAAGCGAATCATGGAGATCTGCAAGGATTATAAATACCTCAAGGCCGAGGAATATATCGAGCAGACTCTCGCTGCGCTCGCCAACTGGAGGAAAGTATTCACTCGATTGAACGTCCCGCACAAAGCCGGGGAGCCGATCTTCAATGTACTGGCGAGGCTGCATCTGGATTTCGAGAAGTAATCCGGGGAGGAAGGGCTCAGCGATCCTCTGGAAGTCTTCACCGCCAGCACGATTCAACTTCCAGGCACAAAAAAACCGGCCATCAACAGACTGTGTGAAAACCTAGCAATCTGCGCAGCGCTCAAAGAAAATGCTCCGTATCGAAAGATACGGAGCATTTTTCGTTATGGCCTACATCCAGGGACAGTCCCGCAGCCAGACCAGCCTGTTTCC
>NZ_JASCPT010000175.1:0-8643 GCF_029959775.1 Pseudomonas sp. PS01270
CGCGAAAGCGGTGTGTCATTCAATGAGTGCATTGACTGATCCGACGCTTTCGCGAGCAGGCTCGCTCCCACAGGGGGATTTGTGTAGTTTGGAAGATCGGGTTCATAACAATAATAAAATCGCTGCACTCAGAGGCTCGCCCCCATGGCCGCACCTGCTTCGCCGCTGTCCCACGACGCGATCGTCCAGACCTCCTGGCAACGTTGCCGCGCGTTCGGCCTCGACCACCAGAGCGCCCCGGCCTTCGATCAATTGCCCGCCGCCGGCATTGCGCGGTTGCTCGACAGCCATCACTCGCTGGTGCAGACCACGCATCAGGAAGTCCTGCCCTACTACGAAAACATCCTCAGCAATTCCAACTGCCTGATCATGCTCGCCGACAATCAGGGCCAGGTGCTGACCTCATGGGGCACACAGCGCTTTATCGAACCGAATCTGGCCCGGGGCTTTCAGGCCGGGGCGAGCTGGATGGAGCGCAGCAGCGGCACCAACGCGATCGGCACCGCCCTGGCCTGTGAGCAGGCGGTGCACATCGAACACGATGAACACTTCCTCAAGGCCAACCGCTTCATGACCGGCTCCGCCGCGCCGATTTTCGACGCCGAGCGCAAGGTCATCGCCGTGCTCGATGTCTCCAGCGACAGCTACCTGCCACCCTCGCACACCCTCGGCATGGTCAAGATGATGAGCCAGACCGTGGAGAACCGGCTGATCCTCAACCTGTTCCATGGCCAGCACTTTCAACTGACCTTCAACACCGGGTTGAACAACCTCGACAGCCAGTGGGCCGGGTTGTTGATTTTCGATGAGAGCGGACAGGTGCTGTCGGCCAATCGCCGCGCCGACAATCTGCTCGGTGTGCGTTTGTCGCGCGTCAGCGTTGAAAGCCTGTTCAAGGTGTCGCTGCTGGAGTTGATCAATCAGCCCGAGGGTCTGCCGTTTGCCTTGCAGACCTCTGGACGCAACCGTTTCCAGTGCTTGCTGAAACGGCCGAAACAGGCACCGGTGCAAGCGCGCGTGTTTGTCGCCGAGGACAAGCCTGCGCCAGCCAGTGCGATCAGCCTCAATACGTTGCATTTCGGCGACAGTCGCGTGGAAAAAGCCGTGCGCCAGGCCGAGCGCTTGCTGGAAAAAGACATTCCGTTGCTGATCCACGGCGAAACCGGGGTCGGCAAGGAAGTCTTCGTCAAAGCCTTGCACCAAGCCAGCTCTCGACAGAAACAGGCATTCATCGCAGTGAACTGCGCGGCGATCCCCGCTGAACTGGTCGAGTCCGAGTTGTTCGGTTACGAGAAAGGCGCGTTCACCGGGGCCAACCAGAAAGGCAGCATCGGCCTGATCCGCAAGGCCGACAAAGGCACGCTGTTTCTTGATGAGATCGGTGACATGCCGCTGCCGACCCAGGCGCGTTTGTTGCGCGTGTTGCAAGAGCGTTGCGTGCAGCCGGTGGGCAGCAGCGAGTTGTTCCCGGTTGATCTGCGGATCATTTCCGCGACCAACCGTTCGTTGCGCGAGCAGGTGCAACTGGGCCGTTTCCGCGAAGATTTGTACTACCGCATCGGCGGTCTGACCCTGGAGCTGCCGCCGTTACGCGAGCGCAGTGACAAGCAGGCGCTGTTCAAACGGCTGTGGGAGCAACATCGCGAGCCGACGCAATGGGCGGGGCTGAGCCCAGAGGTATTGGAGCTGTTTGAAAAGCACCCGTGGCCGGGGAATTTGCGTCAGGTCAGCAGCGTGATGCAGGTGGCACTGGCCATGGCCGAGGAACAACCAGTGCGGCCTGAGCATTTGCCGGATGATTTTTTTGTCGACCTGGAGATGGAGCCGGTGGAAACAGCGGCGCCGCTGGGGCTGGATTTGAATGATGTTGAGGCGTTGAACAGGGAGTTGAAGGCGGCCGGGGGGAATATTTCGCATCTGGCGCGGCGCTTGGGGGTTAGCCGCAATACGCTGTACAAGAGGTTGCGGCAGGCTGAATGACAAGTTGTCTGGACGGGCCTCTTCGCGAGCAGGCTCGCTCCCACAGGGGATCGATCGTTCCCACGCTCCGCGTGGGAACGCAGCCCGGGACGCTCCGCGTCCCTACAGAGCCGAACGCGGAGCGTCCGTTGAGGCATTCCCACGCAGATCGTGGGAACGATCATGGTAGGGGCTTTGGGCCTCAGTCAGCCAGACGCCACGTGGTCCCACCCTTGCCATCTTCCAGCACGACACCCATCGCCGTCAGCTGATCACGAATCCGGTCCGACTCGGCCCAGTCTTTCGCCGCCCGAGCTGCCAGGCGCGCCGCAATCAGTGCATCGACTTCAGCCGCATCGACCCGCCCTTCAGCGCCGGCCTGCAGGAAGTCATCCGCCTCCAACTGCAACACACCGAGCACACTCGCCAGTTCTTTCAGACGTGCCGCCAGCCCCGCCGCTGCATCGAGATCGCTCTCACGCAGACGGTTGATCTCGCGCACCATCTCGAACAGCACGGCGCAGGCTTCAGGGGTGCCGAAGTCATCGTTCATCACCGTGGTGAAACGCTCGACAAACGCTTCGCCGCCCGCCGGCGCCACGCTCGGCAGGCCTTTCAACGCGTGGTAGAAACGCTCCAGTGCGCCCTTGGCGTCCTTGAGGTTGTCTTCCGAATAGTTGATCGCGCTGCGGTAGTGACTCGATACCAGCAGGTAACGCACGACTTCCGGGTGGTACTTGTCGAGCACGTCGCGGATGGTGAAGAAGTTGTTCAAGGACTTGGACATCTTCTCGCCATTGATGCGAATCATGCCGCAATGCATCCACGCGTTGGCGTAGGTCTTGCCGGTGGCCGCTTCGCTCTGGGCGATTTCGTTTTCGTGGTGCGGGAACTCCAGGTCGCTGCCGCCGCCATGAATGTCGAAGGTCTCACCGAGGCAGCAGGTCGACATCACCGAGCACTCGATGTGCCAGCCCGGACGCCCGGCGCCCCATGGCGATTCCCAGCTCGGCTCGCCCGGCTTGGCGGCTTTCCACAGGACGAAGTCGAGCGGGTCTTGTTTCGACTCGTCGACTTCGATGCGCGCGCCAATGCGCAAATCTTCGATCTTCTTGCGCGACAGCTTGCCGTAGCCCATGAACTTGGCGACGCGGTAGTACACGTCGCCATTGCCCGGCGCGTAGGCGTAGCCCTTGTCGATCAGGGTCTGGATCA
Source organism: Pseudomonas sp. PS01270 (assembly GCF_029959775.1). NCBI lineage: Bacteria > Pseudomonadati > Pseudomonadota > Gammaproteobacteria > Pseudomonadales > Pseudomonadaceae > Pseudomonas > Pseudomonas sp. PS01270. The sequence continues at coordinate 3,175 of NZ_JASCPT010000175.1, forward strand.
TCGCGTGCATGCCAGCGATGTGATCGGTGGCGCGCGGTTCCATGTCCGGCTTCTGGATGTTCAGGCGCGCTTCGTCTTCGTGCATCGCAGCGATCATGCGCTCGGTCAGCGCTTCGAACGACTCACCGTTCTCGCGGGCACGATTGATGATCTTGTCGTCGATGTCGGTGATGTTGCGCACGTAGGTCAGGTCGTAACCGCTGAAGCGCAGCCAGCGCGTCACCAGGTCGAACGCGACCATGCTGCGGCCGTGGCCGAGGTGGCAGTAGTCGTACACGGTCATCCCGCAGACGTACATGCGCACCTTGTTGCCATCCAGCGGCTTGAAGACTTCTTTGCTCTTGCTGAGCGTGTTGTAGATCGTTAGCACGTTAGTTCCTTGACTCACTCACTGGCCCCACGAATCACGCAGGGTCACGGTACGGTTGAATACCGGCTGACCGGGTTTCGAGTCCTTCAGATCCGCAACGAAGTAGCCTTCGCGCTCGAACTGGAAACGGTCTTCCGGCTGGGCGTTGCCGAGCGATGGCTCGGCGCGACAACCGGTCAGCACTTGCAGCGAGTCAGGGTTGATGTTGTCGAGGAAGCTGGCGCTGTCTTCGGCTTTTTCCGGGTTCGGCGAACGGAACAGGCGATCGTACAGACGCACTTCGCACTCGACGCTGGCGGCGGCCGGCACCCAGTGGATCACGCCTTTGACCTTGCGCCCTTCCGGGTTCTTGCCGAGGGTGTCCGGGTCGTACGAGCAACGCAGTTCGACGATGTTGCCGTCGGCGTCCTTGATCGCTTCGTCGGCGCGGATCACGTAGCTGCCGCGCAGACGCACTTCACCGGCCGGTTCCAGGCGCTTGTAGCCCTTCGGCGGCTCTTCCATGAAGTCTTCACGGTCGATGTAGATTTCCCGAGCGAATGGCAGCGCGCGCACGCCCATGTCTTCTTTCGGGTGGCGTGGCAGTTCGAGGTTTTCGACCTGGCCTTCCGGGTAGTTGGTGATGATCACTTTCAGCGGACGCAGTACGCACATGGCACGCGGTGCGCTGTGGTCGAGGTCGTCACGAATGCTGAATTCGAGCATGCCGAAATCGACCACGCCGTCGGAACGGTTGGTGCCGATCATTTCGCAGAAGTTGCGGATCGATTTCGGCGTGTAGCCGCGGCGGCGGAAGCCCGACAGCGTGGACATGCGCGGATCGTCCCAGCCGTTGACGTGCTTCTCGTCAACCAGTTGCTTGAGCTTGCGCTTGCTGGTGATCGTGTAGTTCAGGTTCAGACGGCTGAACTCGTACTGGCGCGGGTTCGCCGGCACCGGCAGGTTCTCCAGGAACCATTCGTACAGCGGACGGTGGCTTTCGAACTCGAGGGTGCAGATCGAATGGGTGATGCCTTCGATGGCGTCCGACTGCCCATGGGTGAAGTCGTAGTTCGGATAGATGCACCACTTGTCACCGGTCTGGTGGTGATGCGCGTGGCGGATGCGATACATGATCGGGTCGCGCAGGTTCATGTTCGGCGAAGCCATGTCGATCTTCGCCCGCAGCACGCGCGCGCCGTCGGGGAATTCACCGGCTTTCATGCGCGCGAACAGGTCGAGGTTTTCCTCAACCGAACGGTCACGGAACGGGCTGTTCTTGCCCGGCTCGGTCAGGCTGCCACGGTATTCCTTGGCCTGCTCCGGGGTGAGGTCGTCGACGTAGGCCTTGCCGGCCTTGATCAGCTCGACGGCCCAGTCGTGCAACTGGTCGAAATACTGCGAGGCGTAGCGCACTTCACCGGACCATTCGAAGCCCAGCCATTTGACGTCGCTTTCGATGGCGTCGATGTATTCCTGATCTTCCTTGGCCGGGTTGGTGTCGTCGAAACGCAGGTGCGTGACGCCACCGAACTCCTGGGCCAGGCCGAAGTTGACGCAGATCGACTTGGCGTGGCCGATGTGCAGGTAGCCGTTGGGCTCCGGCGGGAAGCGAGTCACGATCTGGGTGTGCTTGCCCGAGTCCAGGTCTGCCTGGATGATCGGCCGCAGGAAGTTGACCGGCACGGCAGGGCCGGACTTGGCATTCGAGGTAGGGTCGACAGTGGGCTTGCTCATAGGATCCTTGACGTACAGGTGCGCGGCCGCAAAGAGGGGCCAGACAAAACAAAGCCGCTATCATAGCCGATGCTGTCAAGGGCCTGACAGAGCAGCTCTTATAAAGGCACGCATTTAATCGCCGGGAAATGAAAAACCGCCTCGAAATTCGCGCCTGTCACGCTAAACTGCGCACCTTGGCCGAAGCAGGCTGAACCGGTTGTGGGGCTCAATGTCCCAGAACCACGAATTCCTCAGAAGAGTAGCGATCATGACTCAAGTCAAACTGACCACCAACCATGGCGACATCGTCATCGAACTGAACGCTGAAAAGGCGCCGATCACCGTTGACAACTTTCTCGAATACGTTAAGGCCGGTCACTACGAGAACGTGGTTTTCCACCGTGTGATCAAGGGTTTCATGATCCAGGGCGGCGGTTTCCAGCCTGGCATGCAGGAAAAGAAAGACAAGCGCCCGAGCATCAAGAACGAAGCCGACAACGGCCTGAAGAACGAGAAGTACACCCTGGCCATGGCTCGCACCATGGACCCGCATTCGGCATCGGCGCAGTTCTTCATCAATGCCACCAACAACAGCTTCCTCAACCACACCGCCAAGACCGCTCAGGGCTGGGGTTATGCCGTGTTCGGTAAAGTCGTTGCAGGCACTGAAGTAGTCGACAAGATCGAAGGCGTTGCCACCACTTCCAAGGCCGGCCACCAGGACGTACCAGCAGACGACGTGATCATCGAGAAAGCCGAGATCATCGAAGCGTGATATTGCTGATTTCAGACTTGCATCTGGAAGAGGAGCGCCCGGACATTACCCGGGCGTTTCTGGATTTGCTCGCCGGACGCGCGCGCTCGGCGAGTGCGTTGTACATCCTCGGCGACTTCTTCGAGGCGTGGATTGGCGACGACGCCATGACGCCCTTTCAGCGTTCCATCTGCCAGGCCCTGCGCGATTTGAGCGACAGCGGCACGGCCATATTCCTGATGCACGGCAATCGCGATTTCATGCTCGGCAAGGCCTTCTGCAAACAGGCCGGCTGCACCTTGCTGAAGGATCCGAGTGTCGTGCAGTTCTACGGCGAGCCAGTGCTGCTGATGCACGGCGACAGCCTGTGCACCCGCGACGTTGGCTACATGAAGCTGCGCCGCTACCTGCGCAACCCGATCACCCTGTTCATCCTCCGCCATCTGCCGCTGAGCAGCCGCCACAAACTGGCGCGCAAGCTACGCAGCGAAAGCCGTGCACAGACGCGGATGAAGGCCAATGACATCGTCGATGTCACCCCGGAAGAGATTCCGCGAGTGATGCAGGCATTCGGCGTGAAAACCCTGATTCATGGCCACACCCACCGCCCGGCAATTCACAAGTTGCAGCTGGGTGAACAAGCGGCGAAGCGGATTGTGCTGGGGGATTGGGATCGTCAGGGTTGGGCGTTGCAGGTGGATGAGAGTGGGTATGCCTTGGCGCCGTTCGATTTCGCCCCGCCACTGGCATTGCCGCACGGCTGAAGAGCTTTACCCCCTCACCCCAGCCCTCTCCCCCAGGGGGGCGAGGGGGAAAGGGAGCTGATCGCATGCAGTTCAAAACCTGAGTTCGACTCGGTATCGCAAGTCGATGTACCTCGAACATGCACCGCGGTCAGTCCCCTCTCCCTCCGGGAGAGGGTTAGGGTGAGGGGCTCTTGATTCTAGTGCCCCGAAGCTGCCGGCCCGGCCTTGGCGGCAAACGGCGGTTTCGCCAGCCATACAATCAGAATCAACCCCATGAACCCCCAGCCCAGCAACGTGAAGTAATCCACGGTGGACAGCATGTACGCCTGGCTCGTGAGGATCTGATCCATCTGCGCATACGCCGACTGACTCGCCCCACCTAACGTATTCAACGTCTCGCGCGTTGCCGGCTCGAAGGTGCTGATGCTTTCGCTCATATACGCATGATGCTGATCGGCCCGGCGAATCCAGATCCAGGTGGTCAGCGACGCCGCGAAGCTGCCGCCCAGTGTCCGCAGGAAAGTCGCCAGGCCTGCGCCGTCAGCGATCTGGCTTGGCGGCAAGTCCGACATCAGAATGCTCAGGGTCGGCATGAAGAACAGCGCCACACCGATGCCCATGAACAACTGCACCAGCGCAATGTGCTGGAAGTCGACTTCGTTGGTGAACTCGGCACGCATGAAGCAGCTCAGACCGATCGCCAGAAACGCAATGCCGGCGAGCAGACGCAGGTCGAATTTGTGCGCGTATTTGCCGACAAACGGCGACAGCAACACCGGCAGAATCCCGATCGGCGCCACGGCAAGTCCAGCCCAGGTCGCGGTGTAGCCCATTTGCGTCTGCAACCATTGCGGCAGGATCAGGTTGATGCCGAAGAACCCGGCATAACCCAGCACCAGCACGAGCGTGCCGATGCGGAAGTTGCGATGGGCGAACAGGCGCAGGTTGACCACCGGATGGCGGTCGGTCATTTCCCAGATCACGAACACCGCCAGGGCGACCACGGAAATCGCCGCGCCGACGATGATGAAATTCGACTCGAACCAGTCCAGGTCATTGCCCTTGTCGAGGATCACCTGCAACGCGCCGACGCCAATGATCAGGGTGATCAGGCCGACGTAATCCATTGGCTGGCGACTGGTCACCACCGGCCGTTTCGCCAGTTGCGAACGCACCACCATCACCGCAAAGATGCCGATCGGCACGTTGATAAAGAAGATCCAAGGCCAGCTGTAACTGTCGGTGATCCAGCCGCCGAGAATCGGCCCTGCAATGGGCGCGACCACCGTGACCATCGCCAGCAATGCCAAGGCCATCCCGCGTTTCGCCGGCGGATAGACCGCGATCAACAGCGTCTGCGTCATCGGGTACAGCGGCCCGGCGACCAGGCCTTGCAGCACGCGAAAGCCGATCAGCTCGGGCATCGAAGTCGAGATACCGCAGAGAAACGACGCCAGCACAAACAGCATCGTCGCCCACAGAAACAGCTTCACCTCGCCGAAGCGGCGGCTGAGCCAACCGGTCAGCGGCAGCGCAATCGCGTTGCTCACGGCGAACGAAGTAATAACCCAGGTGCCCTGCTCCGAACTCACCCCGAGGTTGCCGGAAATCGTCGGCAACGCCACGTTGGCGATGGTCGTGTCGAGCACTTGCATGAACGTCGCCAGCGACAGGCCGATGGTGCTGAGCAACAGGCTGGGCGGCGTGAAAGAAGCGTTATTGCTCATTGTGAATCCTATGAAACCTGATGGTCGCTGCGGCCTGATGAACACAGCCGGCCCTGTGGTAGCAGGCCCTTGTGGCTAGGGGATTATCTGGGGCGAGGGGATTTATCCCCGCTGGGTCGCGAAGCGGCCCCGCTTTGGGCTCAGAAAAAACGGGCCTGCTGCGCAGTCCAGCGG
>NZ_JASCPT010000176.1:0-8620 GCF_029959775.1 Pseudomonas sp. PS01270
GGCTCGCTCCCACAGTTGGAATGCATTTCCATGTGGGAGCGAGCCTGCTCGCGAAAGCAATTCCGGACGCGCTAGAGAATCCTGTAGAGCAACCGCTCAATCCTCACCCGACTCACCCGCTTGAGAAACTTCGCCACCCCTGCCGGGTAATCCGGCAGCGTTTCAAGCGACTGGAAGTTATCGATCCGCGTGGTATGGCGGAAGATGTTTTCCAGCTCTTTCACCCGTGGCTCCAGCCACTCGCCTTTCGGGTCGTCGATCAGCAGCGCGTTTTCCAGGTCGAGGCGAAACGCGCGCGGATTGAGGTTGTTGCCGGTCAGCAAGGTGTAGCGCTGATCGATCCACATGCCTTTGAGGTGATAGGTGTTGTCACCGTCGCGCCACAAGTGCAGGTTCAATTGGCCGCTGTCGATGCTGTGCTGATGGCGTTTGGCAAAGCGGCGCAGGCTGATCTCGTACAGATACGGCAGCGCGGCGATCACCTTGAACGGCTCGCTCGGCGGAATGTAGAAATCGTTGGCGGTCTTGTCGCCGACCACAATGTCGATCTTCACGCCACGGGCCAGCGCGCGGTTGATCTCACGGATCACGCCCAGTGGCAGGTTGAAGTACGGCGTGCAGATAGTCAGCTGCTTTTGCGCGCTGGCAATCAGTTCGAGAATCGCCCGGTTCAGCGGGTTGTTCTTGCCGACGCCGAGCAGTGGCGTGACCGACAGACCTTCTCGGCTGGTGCTGCCGGCGCCGGTATCATAGGTCGCGTATTTGAGACGGCTGCGCAGGTCGCCGATGTCGTTGCGCAGGCTGCGGGTAGTCGGCAGGTTGGGCAGGTCGAGGCGGTGCACGGCTTTCGATTCGATCAGGCCATGCTTGACCAGGTGATGCATCGAATCCGCCAGCTCGCGACTGTGCAGCACGTGGTAACGGTCGAAACGGTACTTGTCGAGTTTGTGCAGATAGACGTTGTTGAGGCTGGCGCCGCTGTAGACCACCTTGTCGTCAATCACGAAGCCTTTGAGGTGCAGCACGCCGAACAGCTCGCGGGTCTGCACCGGCACGCCGTAGATCGGCACTTCGCTCTGATGCGTGCGGGTCATGTCCTGATACCAGGCGGCGTTGCCCGGCTGCTTACCGGCGCCGATCAGACCGCGCTGGGCACGCAACCAGTCAACCACCACGGCGATTTCCAGTTCGGGACGCTTGAGCTTGGCCGCGTGCAGGGCATCGAGGATTTCCTGACCGGCTTCGTCCTGCTGCAGATACAGCGCGACGATGTAGATGCGCTGGGTCGCTGCGGCGATTTGCTCGAGTAGGCAGCGTCGGAATTCGGCAGCACTGGACAGAATGCTCACCGCCTCGGCGGTCAGCGCGAAGCTGCGCAGTTTAGGCAGCAGAGAACGTTTGAAAAGCAACGGCATAAGGCTCGCAAGGTTCGATTCCGAAGAGTTTGAGAGCTTACACCATCGTCTGCGCCGGGTCTTGTCAGTGTCCGTAATGGCCCCTTCGCGAGCAGGCTCGCTCCCACCGTTGAGATGCATTCCCCTGTGGGAGCGAGCGTGCTCGCGAAAGCGTTTTCACACACGCTGAAGAAATTCGCTTGACCAAGGAGAACAGCCGTTCTACTGTTCGCCACATGAACGAATCAATCAGCAATGACACACGCGACATAATTCTGGATGTCACCGAAAAGTTGATCTACAAAAGTGGCATCGCTGCCACCAGCATGGATCTTCTGGTGAAGACCGCCGGCGTCTCCAGAAAAAGCATTTACCGTTACTTTGCCGATAAGGACGCCTTGGTGGTCGCAGCCCTGCAACGGCGGGATATTCGCTGGATGCACTGGTTTACACATGCTGTCGATCAGGCCGAAACCCCGACCGATCGCCTGCTCAACCTGTTTAACGTGCTCAAGGGCTGGTTCAACTCGGAAGGCTTTCGCGGCTGTGCCTTTATCAACACCAGCGGCGAAACCGGTGATCCGCAGGATCCAGTGCGGCTGGTGGCCAAAGAACATAAACAGAAGCTGCTCGACTACGTGAGCAAGCTGTGTACCGAATATGGTGCCGAGGATCCGCAACTATTGGCCAGACAGTTGCTGATCCTGATTGAAGGCGCCATTACCGTAGCGCTTGTGATGGGTGATCACAGTGCCGCCGATAATGCGCAATGCATGGCGCGAAAGTTATTGGACCTGTAACTCTCAACAAGCCGGACTTGTTGTTCATACATTAAATGAATCAGGAGATTGAACATGTCGAATGCAGCCCAGGTACGTCCGCCATTGCCGCCATTCAACCATGCGTCAGCGATCGAGAAGGTACGTCTGGCCGAGGATGGCTGGAACAGCCGCGATCCGGAGAAGGTGTCGCTCGCTTACACCCTCGATACCAAGTGGCGCAATCGCGCCGAGTTCGCCAACAACCGCGAAGAGGCCAAGGCGTTTCTGACGCGCAAATGGGCAAAGGAACTCGATTATCGCTTGATCAAAGAACTCTGGGCCTACTCCGATACGCGCATCGCCGTGCGTTACGCCTATGAATGGCACGACGATTCGGGCAACTGGTTCCGCTCGTACGGTAACGAGAACTGGGAGTTCGATGACAACGGCCTGATGTTCCAGCGCTATGCCTGCATCAACGACATGCCGATCAAGGAAAGCGAGCGCAAATTCCACTGGCCGCTGGGCCGCCGGCCGGATGATCATCCGGGGCTGAGTGAACTCGGTCTCTAAATTCACATAAATCCCCTGGGAGAGCAGTTAGCCTGCTAGCGATAGCGGATCGTCATTCGATGAATGTGTTGAATAACCGATCGGCATCGCCAGCAGGCCTGTTCCTATCAGTTCTCCTGACCGGTTACCGGTAGAGTTCCCTGTCCTCGCCTTAATATTCCGCAGTTTTTTCCTCCCAATCAAAATTCGGATCGTTCTCATACTCGTAGGTAACCGTTGCCGAGTGTGATGCCGGGCGCATCTGAACCTTCGTAATCACCAGGATTTTTCCAGCTACAGTTCGGTTTTTGATGGTTTTGTCCCGAGCGTCTTGTTCGGTTTCATCAGTTCCGTGCAGGTCAACAATGATCTCCATCACCCATTCTCCTTTAAGTATCTTTTTACTCGCCCAACAGCGAGAAGGGTCAATGCTGGCCTTCTATACAAAATCTGGCACCTGTGAAACCTGACAGGTTTTTATATTGATTCGAACTAGCCACCGCTGCTAAACAGGTATTTCAATGACGCGATCCGGGTAAAGCGATAGCTCGCCGCAATACCTGGAAATGAGTAACATAACCGCCCTCCCCGCAGCCCACGTTCTGCGCCTTGCCGAATAAGCCGACTCCATGCCTTTCGAACTCAGCGTTGACCTCACCACCCTGGCCATTCTGGCTGCTGTTGCTTTCCTTGCCGGTTTCATCGATGCCATCGCGGGCGGTGGCGGTCTGTTGACCACGCCGGCGCTGCTGACGGCGGGCCTGCCGCCGCATCTGGTGCTGGGCACCAACAAGCTGAGCTCGACCTTCGGTTCGGCGACCGCCAGCTTCACCTTCTACAAGCGCAAACTGTTTCATCCACGCCAGTGGACCCACGCGATTGTCGGCACTCTGGTTGGCGCGCTTACCGGCGCGGTGGTTGCGCATTACCTGCCGGCCGAGTGGCTGAACAAGATGCTGCCGGTGATCGTTTTCGCCTGTGGCCTGTATTTGCTGTTTGGCGGCACGCCGAAAGCGCCGCTGGACAGCGACGCGCCGATCAAAAAGAAATGGCAATCGACCCAGGGCTTCAGCCTCGGCTTCTATGATGGCGTGGCCGGCCCCGGCACGGGCGCATTCTGGACCGTGAGCAGTCTGCTGCTGTACCCGATCGACCTGGTCAAGGCCAGCGGCGTGGCGCGGAGCATGAACTTTGTCAGCAACATCGCAGCGCTGTCGGTGTTCATCTTCTCCGGTCAGGTCGACTGGATCATTGGCCTGTGCATGGGCCTGTCGGTGATGGTCGGGGCCTTCTTCGGCGCGCGCACCGCAATCAGCGGCGGCGCCAAATTCATTCGTCCGGTGTTCATCACTGTCGTGCTCGGGCTGACTGTGCGCCTAGCCTGGCAGCACTGGTTCAGCGTGGCCTAAGCGCCGCGCGACGTAGACGTCGATCAGGTAACGGGCAATCGAACGCGACGCCGGCAACGGCGGCAAGTCATGCACGTTGAACCACTGGGCGTCCTCGATCTCGTCTTCCTGACAGACAATTTCGCCACCGGCATATTCGGCATGGAAGCCGAGCATCATCGAATGCGGGAACGGCCAGCACTGGCTGCCGATGTACTGGATGTTCTTCACTTCAATCTGCACTTCCTCGCGAACTTCGCGAATCAGGCAATCCTCGGCCGATTCCCCCGGCTCGGCGAAGCCGGCCAGCGTGCTGTAAACCCCGGTGACGAAACGCGGCGAGCGTGCCAGAAGGATTTCGTCGCCACGGGTGATCAGCACGATCATGCTCGGTGAGATGCGCGGATAACTGCGCAGATCGCACGGCTGGCAATACATCGCCCGTTCGCGCGGGACTTGCCTCATCGGCTGGCCGCAGTTGCCGCAGAAGCGGTGCTCGCGAGCCCAAGTGCCGATCTGTGCGGCGTAACCGAGCACTTTGTACAGCGTGTGATCGCCTTCGAGCATGAACGCCCGCAGCCCCTTCCAGCCGCAACCGGGCACATCGCTGACGCTGCGCAACTCAAGCAGATAGACCGGTTCACCGTCGAGATGACCAATCCCATGCTCAGCGAGGACCGACAGGTCCTGGCGCTTGAGCCACTCGCGCGGAAACAGTGCGCCGTTGTCATCGAACAGGAAGCCTTCGGGGCTGCGCGCTACGGCCCAGCCGCCGGGTTGATCGGTGTCGAGTACTGCAGTGGTCCAGCGAGAGATCATGGTTAACTCAATCCAGAAATTCGGGTTTCTGTTTGCTCATGTGGGCGGCCATGGCCACGCGCAGATCGGTGGATTGCAACATGGCGGCGTTCCAGGTGGCAACGTATTCAAGACCATCGTCGATGCGATGGTCGCGCATGTAGCTGATCATTTCCTTGGTACCGGTCACGGCGATCGGCGACTTCGCAGCGATGTCACGGGCAATGCCGAACACGCCTTCGAGCAGTGTGTCTTTGTCGCTGTAGACGCGATTGACCAGGCCCATGCTGCGTGCTTCTTCGGCGCCAAAGGTGCGACCGGTGTAAGCCAGTTCACGCAGCATGCCGTCTCCGATGATTCGCGGCAACCGTTGTAGCGTACCGACGTCAGCGGCCATGCCGATGTCAATTTCCTTGATGGAAAATTGCGCGTCCTCGGCGGCATAACGCATGTCACAAGCCGAGATCAGATCGATCGCCCCGCCCAGGCAATAGCCCTGAATCGCAGCAAGCACCGGTTTGCGGCAGTTGTCGACGGCGTTGAACGAGGCTTGCAGATTGAGGATCTTGCGCCGCAGCAGGCGCGCATTGCGGCCCACGTCCTTGCCCAGCTCGTTGGCGACACCGGCGAGCATCATGAGATCGATGCCTGATGAAAAATGCTTGCCGTTACCACTGAGGACCACCACGCGGACTTCGTCGGTATCGTCGATCCATTGGAAGATCTCGACAATCTCGCTCCAGAACGCCGCGTTCATTGCGTTGATCTTTTCCGGGCGATTGATCTGCACATGCGCGATGTTGTCGGCCAGTTCGACGCTGAAGGCGGAGTATTGAGTCATGGCAGTGATCCTTTACCGGGCTGGGAAATAAGGCCCGAACTATAACAAGGCAACGGGGCGGCGGTTCGGCCAAATGCGGGACTGACTGGCGCGGCTCATTGGGGAGCAGCCGAAGGCTGCGATCTTTTGGGACGCAGAGCGTCCCGGGCTGCATTCCCACGCAGAGCGTGGGAACGATCGATTGGCTTATTTCAGCCCCAGCCTGTACAGCGAGCCATTCTCCTCATCCGTCAGCACATACAGATAGCCATCCGGCCCTTGGCGCACATCGCGTATGCGCTTGTTCAACTCGCCCAGCAAACGCTCCTCATGGACGACTTTATCGCCATCGAACTGCAGACGAATCAATTCCTGGGACACCAGTGCGCCGATAAACGCGTTGTGCTGCCACGGGGTGAAGCGATCCGCGTCATAGAACGCCATGCCGGTAACCCCGGGGGATTTTTCCCAGACATGATGCGGCGCCACGGTGCCTTCAGCAGTTTTGCCCTTGGCTTCCGGGATGGGCTGCATCGAGTAATTGATTCCATGGGTCGCCAACGGCCAGCCGTAGTTTTTGCCGCGCTCGATGATGTTCACTTCATCACCGCCACGTGGCCCGTGTTCGTTCTCCCACAGCGTGCCGGTCCACGGATTGAGCGCCGCGCCCTGCGGGTTGCGCAGGCCATAGGACCAGATTTCAGGCCTGACACCGGACTGGCCAACGAAAGGGTTATCGTCCGGCACTTTGCCGTCCGGGAAGATCCGTACGACTTTGCCTTGCAACTTGTCGAGGTCCTGCGCAGTCGGTCGATCGTTGTTTTCGCCGAGGGTGATGAACAGATACCCGTCGCGGTCGAACACCAGGCGTGAACCGAAGTGGTTGCTCACCGAAAGTTTCGGTTCCTGACGGAAGATCACATTGAAGTCCTTCAGCGTCTTCAAGTCATCGGAAAGCCGTCCGCGCCCTACCGCCGTGCCAGCCTTGCCGCCCTCACCACCGCCTTCGGCATACGACAGATAGACCATGCGATCCTGCTTGAAGTCTGGCGACAGCGCCACGTCAAGCAACCCGCCCTGCCCTTTGGCCCAGACCTGCGGCACGCCACTGATCGGCTCCGACAGTTTGCCGTCCTTGCTGACGACGCGCAGATGACCCGGGCGTTCAGTCACCAGCATGCCCTTTTGATCAGGCAGAAATGCCAGCGCCCACGGATGTTCCAGGCCTTGGGCAATGGTGGTGACTTCAAGAATGCCCTGCTCGCTTTTCAGCTCTTTGGGCGCGGCGGCGAACGCCGGGGCACTGATCAGCGCGGCGGCGCAGCAGGTGGCTAGAAGGGTTTTACGCAACATGCACGATTCCTTTTGTTCGTGTGAAAGGCTGACAGAACATCAGTCCTGCCGTTCAACGGTTGCTGCCGGTGCCCCGTGGGGGCGGGTTGGGAATGAAGGTTGGCGGATTGCTCGGCACCGAGCGAATTGGCTGGCCATTGCCGATACCGCGATTTTCAACGGTTGGCTGACGTGGCACGGGAACGGTGTTCGGCCCGCGAAGGGGCGGAGCGCTGGGCTGGGTGCCCTGCATGCTGTTGGGATTGGCCCGGCGGATCGGGCTGTTGTATGGATTGTTGCTGTTGCCAGTAGGGCTTTGCGCCAGCACGACATCGGCATGAACCAGGCCACCACTGAGGGCGAGGACGGCGATGCCAATCAGAAACCGGTTCATGGGAAATACCTCTCGATGTGCGTGGACTAGAGCCTTGGAGCCCACGCTACGCCGTGGGTTCGGATTTGTTAACCCTCGCGCCTTAAACAACATGTAACACGGCTTGACCGTCCCGCTGGACGCCGCGCAATCACTGGAAACTTTCTCACCGCGCCACGGGTCACCTGATCATCACTCGGAGGACAGGTCATGGCTCGGGCAATCTGGAAAGGCGCAATCAGTTTTGGACTGGTACACATCCCCGTGGCGCTGGTTTCAGCGACGTCGTCCCAAGGCGTGGACTTCGATTGGCTCGACAGCCGCAGCATGGACCCGGTGGGCTATAAACGCATCAACAAGGTCACCGGCAAGGAAGTCACCAAAGAGAACATCGTCAAAGGCGTGGCCTACGAAAAGGGCCGATATGTGGTGCTCAGCGAGGAAGAAATCCGCTCGGCGCACCCGGTTTCCACGCAGACCATCGACATTTTCTCGTTCGTCGATGCCGAGCAGATTCCGCTGCAGAACATCGATACGCCCTACTACCTGGCGCCAGACAAGCGCGGCGGCAAGGTCTACGCGTTGCTGCGCGAAACCCTGAGCAAAACCAACAAGGTCGCCCTCGCCCGCGTTGTCCTGCATACCCGTCAATACTTGGCCGCGTTGATGCCGCTGGAGTCGGCGCTGGTTCTGGTGAAACTGCGCTGGCCGCAGGAAGTGCGCAGCCTTGATGAACTGGCGCTGGGCAGCGAAGTGACGAAGCCGCAACTGGCCAAGGGCGAGCTGGACATGGCCAAACGTCTGGTTGAAGACATGACCTCGGAGTGGTCGCCTGAGGACTACAAGGACGAGTTCGAAGACAAGATCATGGCGCTGGTCGAGAAGAAAGCCCACGAAGGCAAGATCGAGGACGTCGAGACCACCACTGGCGAGGAAGAACGCAAGACTGCCGATGTTATCGACTTGACCGAGCTGCTCAAACGCAGCCTCGGTGGCAAGGCACCGGCCAAGCCCAAGGCCAAATCAACCAGTAAGGCGGCGCCGGCGAAGAAGACTCGGAAGGCGTCTGGGGAATAGGAAGTCAATCAGGAAGATGCTTGTTTAATGTCAGGACGCTTTCGCGAGCAAGCTCGCTCCCACAGGGTTTGGAGTCGGACGCAATATTTTCATTCACCCAAATAAAAAGTGGGAGCGAGCTTGCT
>NZ_JASCPT010000177.1:0-8484 GCF_029959775.1 Pseudomonas sp. PS01270
GCAGTGTGTCAGCCAACAAAGATGTCGACTGACACGACGTATTCGCGAGCAAGCTCGCTCCCACAGGGGGATGTAGTTCGGCAGGTAATTCTCATGCAGCTCCGCAATCCACTTAAGCCCGGCCACATTGGCCAGGCACACGACACCTGTTGGGAGTTTCACATGGCAAACGCCTCCAGCACTTACCGCAAGGCACTCGAAGGTCAGCAGCAACCGAAAAAGGTGCTGGTGAAAGTCGATCGTGTCACCAAGAAGTTCGACGAAACCGTGGCCGTGGACGATGTGTCCCTGGAGATCCATCAGGGCGAAATCTTCGCGCTGCTGGGCGGTTCCGGTTCGGGAAAATCGACTCTGCTGCGCATGCTCGCCGGTTTCGAGCGGCCGACCGAGGGGCGGATTCTGCTCGATGGCGTGGACATCACCGACATGCCGCCGTACGAACGACCGATCAACATGATGTTCCAGTCCTACGCGCTGTTCCCGCACATGACCGTGGCACAGAACATCGCCTTCGGCCTCAAACAGGACCGTTTGCCGGCCAGCGAAATCGATGCCCGCGTCGAAGAAATGCTGCGTCTGGTGCACATGACCCAATACGCCAAGCGCCGCCCGCACCAGTTGTCCGGCGGCCAGCGGCAGCGCGTGGCCCTCGCCCGCTCGTTGGCCAAACGGCCGAAACTGTTGCTGCTCGACGAGCCGATGGGTGCGCTGGATAAAAAGCTGCGTTCGCAGATGCAGCTTGAGTTGGTCGAGATCATCGAGCGCGTCGGCGTGACTTGCGTGATGGTGACCCACGACCAGGAAGAAGCCATGACCATGGCCCAGCGCATCGCGATCATGCACCTGGGCTGGATCGCGCAGATCGGCAGCCCGGTGGACATTTATGAAGCGCCGGTCAGCCGCATGGTCTGCGAATTCATCGGCAACGTGAACGCCTTCGACGGCACTGTGGTGGAAGATCTGGAAGGCCACGCGATCATTCACAGCCCCGACTTGCAGCAGAAGATCTATGTCGGTCACGGCGTCAGCACCTCGGTGCAGGACAAGTCGATCACCTACGCCATCCGCCCGGAAAAAATGCTCGTCAGCACCACCCAACCGGAGTTCCGCTACAACTGGTCCGAAGGCAAGGTCCACGACATCGCCTACCTCGGCGGCCATTCGGTGTTCTACGTCGAGCTGCCCGGCGGCAAGATCGTCCAGTCGTTCATGGCCAATGCCGAACGCCGTGGCGCGCGGCCGACCTGGGACGACAAGGTCTACGTCTGGTGGGAAGACGACAGCGGCGTGGTGCTGCGCTCATGAGAACTTTCAATCAGCAATTCTTGCGCCTGGTGCCCAGCGGACGAAAACTGGTGATCGGCATTCCGTTCATCTGGCTGTTCCTGTTCTTCATGCTGCCGTTCTTTCTGGTGATGAAGATCAGCTTTTCGGAAGCCGCGCTGTCGATCCCGCCGTACTCGGAGATCTACACCTTCGCCGAACAGAAATTCCAGCTGCTGCTGAACATCGGCAACTACACCCTGCTCGGCGAAGACGAACTGTACCTGTCGGCGTATCTCGGCTCGCTGAAGGTCGCGGCACTGAGCACGCTGATGTGCCTGGTGATCGGTTTCCCTATGGCCTACGCGATCACCAAGACCGGCAAGGAAACGCAAAACGTCCTGCTGCTGTTGATCATGATGCCGACCTGGACGGCGATCCTGATCCGCGTGTATGCGTGGATGGGCATCCTCAGCAACAACGGTCTGCTCAACGGGTTCCTGATGTGGACCGGGCTCACCGATCACCCGATCGAGATCCTCAACACCAACACTGCGGTGTACATCGGCGTGGTCTATGCCTATCTGCCGTTCATGGTGCTGCCGCTCTACGCCAACCTGGTCAAGCACGACAACAGCCTGCTGGAAGCCGCGCAGGATCTGGGTTCGAGCAACTTCAACAACTTTTGGAAAATCACCGTGCCGCTGGCCAAGAACGGCATCATTGCCGGCTGCATGCTGGTGTTCATTCCGGTAGTTGGCGAGTTCGTGATCCCGGAACTGCTGGGTGGCCCGGAGACGCTGATGATCGGTCGCGTGCTGTGGCAGGAGTTCTTCAATAACCGCGACTGGCCGGTGGCTTCCGCGCTGGCGGTGGTGATGCTGTTGATCCTGATTGTGCCGATTCTGCTGTTCAACCGCAGCCAGGCCAAAGAGATGGAGGCACGGGGATGAAACGCTTCAACTTTTCCAAATTCATGCTGATCTTTGGCTTGATGTTCATTTATCTGCCGATGCTGATCCTGGTGATCTACTCGTTCAACGCCTCGAAACTGGTGACGGTGTGGGGCGGCTGGTCGATCAAGTGGTATGTCGGCCTGCTCGACAACACGCAACTGATGGGCTCGGTGCTGCGCTCGCTGGAAATCGCCTGCTACACCGCGATTGCCGCTGTGGCACTGGGGACGCTGGCGGCGTTCGTGCTGACGCGGGTGACGCGCTTCAAGGGCCGCACGCTGTTTGGTGGTCTGGTGACCGCGCCGTTGGTGATGCCGGAAGTGATCACCGGTCTGTCGCTGTTGCTGCTGTTCGTGGCGATGGCGCAACTGATCGGCTGGCCGCAGGAGCGCGGCATCGTCACCATCTGGATCGCCCACACCACGTTTTGTGCAGCCTATGTCGCGGTGGTAGTCTCCGCGCGCCTGCGTGAGCTGGATCTGTCGATCGAAGAAGCGGCGATGGATCTCGGCGCCAAACCATTCAAAGTGTTTTTCCTGATCACCATCCCCATGATCGCGCCGTCGCTGGCCGCCGGCGGAATGATGTCGTTTGCCTTGTCGCTGGACGATCTGGTGCTGGCGAGTTTTGTCTCCGGGCCGGGCTCGACGACGCTGCCGATGGAGGTGTTCTCGGCGGTGCGTCTGGGTGTGAAGCCTGAGATCAACGCCGTGGCCAGCCTGATTCTGCTGGCAGTGTCGCTGGTGACTTTCCTGGTCTGGTATTTCGGCCGCAAGGCAGAAGCCAATCGCAAACGGGCGATTCAGGAAGCGATGGATCAGACCGCAAACGAGTCGTGGCAACAGCCGGCAGCGGCGACTGCCTGAGCAACACCGATGAACAACTGTGGCGAGGGGATTTATCCCCGTTGGGCTGCGAAGCGGCCCCTGCAGTTCTACCTGAAGACTCCGTATTCAGGTTTTGCGACTGCTTCGCAGCCGAGCGCGGATAAATCCCCTCGCCACAAGGTTCAAGTGCACCGAGCTTTTGTTTTGTTGAATAAGAAGAAGGGAGTTGTACCGATGAAAATGTTTGGCAGGACTCTGCTGACACTGTCCTTAATGGGCGCGATGGTCATGGGCGCCCAGGCCAACGACAAGGTGCTGCGTGTTTACAACTGGTCCGATTACATCGCGCCGGATACCGTGAAAAAGTTCGAAGACGAGACCGGCATTCGCGTGACCTACGACGTCTTCGACAGCAACGAAACCCTTGAAGCGCGCCTGCTCGCAGGCAAATCCGGCTATGACATCGTCGTGCCGTCGAACAGTTTTCTGGCCAAGCAGATCAAGGCCGGCGTCTACCAGCCGCTGGACAAATCGAAGCTGCCGAACTGGAAGAATCTCAACCCGGTATTGCTGAAAAACGCTTCCGCCAGTGATCCGGACAACGCGCATGCGTTCCCGTACATGTGGGGCTCGATCGGCATCGGTTTCAACCCGGCGAAGGTCAAGGAATTACTCGGCGCCAACGCCCCGACCAACTCCTGGGACTTGCTGTTCAAACCGGAGAACGCGGAAAAGCTCAAAGCCTGCGGCATCAGTTTCCTCGATTCGCCGACCGAAATGCTCCCGGCCGCCCTGCACTATCTGGGCTATCCGGTGAACGACAAGGACAAGGCGCACATCGCCGAAGCCGAAGCGCTGTTCATGAAAATCCGCCCGTACGTGGCGTACTTCCATTCCTCGAAGTACATCTCCGATCTGGCCAACGGCAACATCTGCGTAGCGGTGGGTTACTCCGGCGACGTCCTGCAGGCCAAGGCTCGCGCGGTGGAATCGGGCAACAAGGTGGTGATCGACTACAGCATTCCCAAGGAAGGCGCCGGCAGTTTCTACGACATGGTCGCCATCCCCCGTGATGCGGCGAACGTCGACAACGCCTACCTGTTCATGGACTTCCTGATGCGCCCGGACATCATTGCCGAAGTCACCAACAGCATCGGCTACAGCAACGCCAACGCAGCGGCCACGCCATTGGTGGACGAAGCGATCCGCAACGAACCGGGCTCGTATCCGTCGCAAGCGGTGATGGCGACCTTGTATGCAGTGCCGGATCAGCCGATTGCCACGCAGCGGATCATGACCCGTGGCTGGACGCGGGTGAAGCTCGGCAAATAAGCCCGTCGGGCAACGCTGATCGACTGATCGTTCCACGCTTCGCGTAGGAATGCCTCAATGGACGCTCTGCGTCCGCTTTGGGACGCGGAGCGTCCCGGGCTGCATTCCCACGCGGAGCGTGGGAACGATCAATACAGTGCTGAAAATTTTCCGTTCACGCAGCGCCTTACCACCGCTGCACCCTGATCTGAACGGCCTCACCCGGCTCCCTCGGCTCGGGTGAATTTGCAGGCGCCTTCGGGCGCCTTTTTTTGTCCGTTCAGATCAGCGGCCAGTCCTGCAAAACCCGATAGCGACCCTTGTGCGATTCGAACAGAGCGAAGCGTTCAGCACGCAGAAAGAACTCCGGCGGCGTGCGCGATTCCGGCTCCGGCGCGCGGTACTCCCGCGCCAGTGTCAGGTGCGGGCGGAACTCGTGGGTGGGCTCGTCAAAACCGAACGGCAGCATCGCCTGCTCCAGCGCGTAGACCAGGCGCAACAACGCGGGCGGCGCCTGTTCCGGTGCCAGCGATAGCACACCGGGGCGATGCCAGACCTGCAAGCGATCCAGCGCAATGCGCAACGTTTCGCCGGGAATACGCACACTGCCCGCTGCTTCGCAGACGCCGTGAATCTGCGCCAGCGGCACCGCACCGAGAAACATCAGGGTCAGATGAAAATTATCCGCCGGCACCGGTTTGCCGCTGCGCAGGCCCAGTTCCGCGCGCCACTGGGCGATTGCCTTGCGCTGCGCCGGCGGGCAGTCCAAAGCGAAAAACAGCCGTTTCGACGGTTCATCCCTGCGCACTTCATCCATCATCGCCCTGCCCCCCATATCGTCATGATCGCGCCGATTCTACACAGCCTGTTCTGACGACTCGCGACAGGAAGCTATAGTTCAAGGATTGCCATCAACCGGAGGCTGCCATGCGCGAGATCCTCAGCAAAGAACCCTGGTGGGCCCGGCCACCGCATCCCGGACAGGACGAAAGCGAACTGGAATGGGGCTGGCTGGTGCATTACAGCGAAGGCGAACCGCGCTTCGAATTCGTTCGTGAGAGGCCCAGCGACGAGCAGATCCGCAACCGCAAAAGTTGCCGGGTCACCCCCTCGCCCGAATGAATAGAGCCCGTGAGCACTAATCCTGTGGGAGCGAGCAGGCTCGCTCCTTGGGTCATGCATTGATCAGTGGGGTTGGGTGTCGCCGGCGGCGGTGTCGATGCTGACAACCACTGACATCCCCGGCCGCAAGCGTTCTTCTTCCTGCTGATCGGGATCGATGGTGATGCGCACCGGCACGCGCTGGGCGATCTTGACGAAGTTACCGGTGGCGTTGTCGGCCTGCAGCAAGGCAAATTCCGAGCCGGTGCCCGGCGAAATATGCTGCACGTGGCCGGTGAATCTGCGGTGGTTCAAGGCGTCGACGGTGAAGCGCACCGGTTGCCCGACACGTACGTTGGCCATCTGGGTTTCCTTCATGTTGGCGATCACCCATTTCTGGTCCGGGACCAGCGCCATCAATTGCGCGCCGGAGTTGACGTAGGCGCCGAGGCGCACGCCAATCTGCCCGAGCTGGCCGTCGCGCGGAGCCACGATCCGCGTGTTCGACAGATCGATGCGCGCCAGTTGCACCGCTGCTTCGGCACTGGCCACGGCGGCCTCCAGCGAGCCGCGATTGACGATCACCGTTTGCAGATCCTGCCGGGCGATTTCCAGATTGGCCTTGGCCTGCGCCACAGAAGCCGTGCTCTGCGCGTTGGCAGCGAGAGTCACGTCGAATTCGCGCTTGGACACCGAGCCGTCGCGCACCAGTTCCTGATTACGCCGCAGATCCGCCTCGCTCTTGCGCAACTGCGCCTGGCTGTCGGCGAGCACCGCCTGACGCAATTTGATCGTCGCTTCGGCGCTGTTGCGCTGCTGCACGACGTTGGCCAACCCGGCTTTCTGTACCGCCAGTTGCGCCAGCGACTGGTCGAGGCGCTGCTGATAAATGCGGTCGTCCAGACGCACCAGCAGGTCCCCGGCCTTGACGTACTGGAAGTCCTGCACCGGCACCTCGAACACATAGCCGCTGAGCTGCGGCCCGATGATCGTCACCTGCCCGCGAATCAAGGCGTTTTCGGTGGTTTCGACCGCACTGCTGAATGGCGGCAGTTGCCACGCATACAGCACGATCAGCACGCCAACGATGGCGATTGCGGCAAAGCCCAGCGAAGAAATGATCCGCACCCGCAGCGAACGCGGCGCGGTATTCGGTGACGATGGCGGCGCCTCCCCTTCAGGTGTGGCGGCGATGGCGTTGGTGGTTGTGGTGGTCGGTTCGGTCATGAAGAAGTGGCACCGCTGGGTGGTACGGAAGGTGTCGGCTCAATGGCTTTGGTGGTGCTCATCAGCCACAACGCGCGAATCGAAAGCCAGATCATGGTCAGGACGGCAATGACCGCGATCAGCATGAAGACATCGTTATAGGCCAGCACGTTCGCTTCGCGTGTCGCCGCATTGGCGAGGCTGCGCATGCCGGCCAGATTGCGCAAGCTCGGGTCGGCGAGCAAACCGCCGAAGGCCGAGCCGCCGCTCTGCACCCGCGCGGCCACCAACGGGTCGGAAATCACCAGATGATCGACGATGTGGCTGGAATGGTACTTCTCCCGCACGATCTGAAAAGTGCCGAGCAACGCCGCGCCGAGCAGTCCGCCGAGGTTATTGCAGATCCCGAACAGCACGGAAAAACTCACCAGGTTGCGCGGATTGGTCAGCACGTTACGCGTGCCGAAGACCATGGTCGGGCCGAGAAAAAACGTACTGCCGAACGCCAGCAGGAACTGGCTGAAGTAGAGATTTTGCGGGCGGGTCAGGTTGTTGGAAAAACTGTCCATCACCGAACCGGTGGCCATCAGTGCCAGCGAGATGATCAACGGCATCAGCAAGTGTTTGGGGTCGATGGTCAGTGCGCTGGTGGCAAGCCCGGCGATACTGCCGATCAGCATCACCACATACAGACTGTGCAACTGCTCATAGCCCATGTTCAGGTTCTGCATGAAACCGACCGCGCCGGTGGATTGCTCCGAGGTAACCATGCGAATCAGGGTCACCGCCAGCGCCAGGCGAATCATCGTTCCGCTGCCCAGCCAGCGGGTCATCAACATCGGGTTGCTGCGATTGTGCTCAATGGCCAGGCCCATAATGATCAGCGCGATCGAGCAGGCCAGCGCCACGCCGATCCAGCCCGCCTCCAGCCACCAGTCGATCCGCCCCAGCGACAGCACCGCGCACAACAACGCTACACCCGTGGCGAGGATGACGAAGGTGAGGAAATCGAGTTTTTCAAAGGTTTTGAAGCGGTCACCGGGCGGCAACTTCAGCAGCAACACACAGCCGAGTGACAGCAGGGCCATGCCCAATTCGAACAGGTACAGACCGCGCCATTCGGCGATCTGCAACAGGTCTTCGGAAAACAGCCGCGCAAGCGGTAACGCCAATTGCGACGTGCCGAGGCCGAGCACCAACGCTTTGAGCCGCCACTTCGCCGGGAACGCCTGGACCATGTAATACAGACCCAGCGAGCTCAGCGCCGCACCGACCATGCCGTGGGCAGCCCGCACCGCCACTGCCGAGTTGAGATCGTTGACGAACAAATGGCCGAAGGTCACCAGTGCATACAGCACCAGAAACACTTCGGTGAACGCGCGCAAGCCGAACTGCTGGCGAAACTTCACCAGCAGCAGGTTCATCGATACGTTGGTCATCACATACGCCGCCGGCAGCCAGGCCATCTCCGCCGTGGTCGCGCCGAGCGAGCCTTGCAGGTAAGGCAGGTTGGCAACCACCAACGAGTTGCCCAACCCACCAGTCACCGCCACCAGCACGCCAACCGCCGCATAAGCCAAGCGCTTGGGCGTGGAGTGCAACGGGGTCGATGGGGAACCGGGCAGGCTGGGCTTTTCGTGGGGTTGCCAGTTGCGCGGGGCGTATTTATCCATGGATCGGCCTGGTGCTGGGGGTAGAGGAAGTTTGCCGCAATTTGACGGGCAATACACGACTCGACGGACACTAAGGAACCCGGTGGGAGCGAGCCTGCTCGCGAAAGCGCTGTGTCAGTCGACAACTCCATTGAAGGAAAGTCCGCA
>NZ_JASCPT010000178.1:0-8443 GCF_029959775.1 Pseudomonas sp. PS01270
CCTCTGTGGCAGCGAGCCTGCTCGCTAAAGCGTCCCTTCAGACAGCTCATTATTGCCTGACACAGCGCTTTCGCGAGCAGGCTCGCTCCCACAGGGGTAACCTGCTTAAATTCTGAATAGCCTTTATCGCCTCCATGACTGCCAAATCCCCCGCCTACATCGGCCGCTTCGCCCCCACCCCCAGTGGCCACCTGCACTTCGGTTCGCTGGTCGCTGCGTTGGCGTCTTACCTCGACGCCCGCTCCGTCGGTGGGAGCTGGCTGGTGCGCATGGAAGATCTCGATCCGCCGCGCGAAGAGCCCGGTGCGCAAGCGGCGATTCTCAAGGCGCTGGAAAGCTACGGTTTCGAATGGGACGGCGAAATGGTCCGCCAAAGCGATCGACACGCGGCTTATGCCGAAGTGCTCGACAGCCTGTTCAATCACGGTCTGGCCTACGCCTGCACCTGCTCGCGCAAACAACTGGAGCCGTATCACGGGATTTATCCGGGGTTTTGCCGCAATGCCGGGCATGAACAGCACGACGCCGCGATCCGCCTGCGCGTGCCGGAGCTGGAATACCACTTCATTGATCGCGTGCAGGGCGAATACCGCCAGCACCTGGGCCGCGACGTCGGCGACTTCGTCATCCGTCGGCGCGATGGTCTCTACGCTTATCAATTGGCGGTGGTGCTCGACGACGCTTGGCAAGGCATCACCGACATTGTGCGTGGCGCCGATCTGCTCGATTCGACGCCGCGTCAGTTGTACCTGCAAGAACTGCTCGGCCTGAAACAGCCGCGCTATCTGCACCTGCCGCTGATCACTCAGCCGGACGGCAACAAACTCGGCAAGTCCTACCGCTCGCCGCCGCTCGAAGCCGATCAGGCCACGCCGTTGCTGCTGCGGGCCTTGCGCGCGCTGGGGCAGAATCCCGGCACCGAACTGGCCCACGCCTCGCCGCACGAACTGCTGGCCTGGGGCAGCGCGCATTGGGATGCCGACCGGATCCCGCGCACATTGACCCTGCCCGAAGCGCAACTGCAATGACGACACTTGCAGTCGCGCGCCCATCCGTTACCATCGCCGCACGTTTTCGGGCACGCGCATAAAAAAGAGAGGCCGGGATGTACATCTATCGCTTGGTCCTGCTTCTGGTCGTCGGGATCTACCTGTTCTCCCCCGCCATCATGGACTGGTGGATCGACGCGACGGGCGCCTGGTATCGCCCTTATCTGCTCTGGCTGATCCTGATTGTCGTGACCTTCATCCTGCAGAGCCAAAAAGATGCCGATGAGCTTTAGCCTGACCCAGATGATCCTGATCAGCGCCGCGTACCTGGCGGCGCTGTTCGGCGTTGCCTGGGTCAGCGAACGGGGCATGATCCCGCGCGCGATCATTCGCCACCCGTTGACCTACACCCTGTCGCTGGGGGTTTACGCCAGCGCCTGGGCGTTCTACGGCACGGTGGGCCTGGCCTATCAGTACGGTTACGGCTTTCTGTCCAGTTATCTCGGCGTGTCCGGTGCGTTTCTGCTGGCGCCGGTGCTGCTCTATCCGATCCTGAAGATCACCCGCACCTATCAACTGTCGTCGCTGGCCGATCTGTTTGCCTTCCGCTTTCGCAGCACCTGGGCCGGTGCGCTGACCACGATTTTCATGCTGATTGGCGTGCTGCCGTTGCTGGCCCTGCAGATTCAGGCCGTGGCCGACTCGATCGGCATTCTCACCGGAGAACGCGTGCAGAGCCGCGTGGCGTTGGCGTTCTGTGCGCTGATCATTCTGTTCACGATTTTCTTCGGTTCCCGGCACATCGCTACGCGCGAGAAACATGAAGGGCTGGTTTTTGCGATTGCCTTCGAATCGATCATCAAACTGATCGCTCTCGGCGGCGTTGGCCTGTACGCGCTGTATGGCGTGTTCGACGGCCCGCAACAGCTCGAACTGTGGCTGCTGCAAAACCAGACCGCTCTCGCCGCCCTGCACACGCCGTTGCAGGAAGGTCCGTGGCGCACGCTGCTGCTGGTGTTCTTCGCCTCGGCGATCGTGATGCCGCACATGTATCACATGACCTTTACGGAAAACCTCAATCCGCGCTCGCTGGTCAGCGCCAGTTGGGGCCTGCCGTTGTTTCTGCTGTTGATGAGTCTCGCCGTACCGCTGATTCTCTGGGCCGGGCTGAAACTCGGCGCCACCACCGACCCGGAATATTTCACCCTCGGCATCGGCATTGCCGCCAACAGCAAACCGCTGGCTTTGCTCGCCTATGTCGGTGGCCTGTCCGCCGCCAGTGGCCTGATCATCGTCACCACCCTGGCCTTGTCGGGCATGGCGCTGAACCATCTGGTGCTGCCGCTCTATCAGCCGCCGGCCGAGGGCAATATCTACCGCTGGCTGAAATGGACCCGCCGGGCGCTGATCGTGGCGATCATCATGGCCGGTTTCGGTTTCTACCTGATGCTCGGCGTCGAGCAGGATCTGGCCAACCTCGGCATCGTCGCGTTTGTTGCGACCCTGCAATTTCTGCCTGGGGTGTTGTCGGTGTTGTACTGGCCGACCGCCAACCGCCGTGGTTTCATTGCCGGTCTGCTGGCGGGGATCACGGTCTGGGTGGTGACCATGCTGCTGCCGCTGGTCGGCAATCTGCAGGGTTTCTATATCCCGCTGCTGAACATGATCTACGTGCTCGACGACACCAGTTGGCACATGGCGGCCATCGCCTCGCTGGCCGCCAACGTGCTGATGTTCACTTTGATCTCGCTGTTCACCAACGCCAGCCCGGAAGAAGCCAGCGCCGCCGAAGCCTGTGCGGTGGACAACGTGCGCCGCCCGCAACGCCGCGAGCTGCACGCCGCCTCGCCGCAGGAATTCGCCACGCAACTGGCCAAGCCGCTGGGTGCCAAGGCTGCGCAGAAAGAAGTCGAGCAAGCGCTGCGCGACTTGTATCTGCCCTTCGATGAACGCCGGCCGTATGCCTTGCGCCGGTTGCGCGACCGCATTGAGGCCAACCTGTCCGGCCTGATGGGCCCGAGCGTTGCGCAGGATATGGTGGAAACCTTCCTGCCCTATAAGGCTGGCGGCGAAAACTATGTCACCGAAGACATCCACTTCATTGAAAGCCGTCTCGAGGATTATCACTCGCGCCTCACCGGCCTGGCCGCCGAGCTCGATGCCCTGCGCCGCTACCACCGCCAGACCTTGCAGGAACTGCCGATGGGCGTCTGCTCGCTGGCCAAGGATCAGGAGATCCTGATGTGGAACAAGGCCATGGAAGAGCTGACCGGCATCGCCGCGCAGCGAGTGGTCGGTTCGCGTCTGAGCACTATCGCCAACCCGTGGAAAGAATTGCTGCAAGGCTTCATCAACCTGCCCGACGAGCATTTGCACAAACAGCATCTGGCCCTCGATGGTCAGACCCGCTGGCTGAACCTGCACAAAGCGGCGATCGACGAGCCGTTGGCCCCGGGTAACAGTGGTCTGGTGTTACTGGTCGAGGATTTGACCGAAACGCAGATGCTCGAAGACAAACTGGTGCATTCCGAACGGCTGGCCAGCATCGGTCGACTCGCAGCGGGGGTGGCCCACGAAATCGGCAACCCGATCACCGGCATCGCCTGCCTGGCGCAGAACCTGCGCGAAGAGCGTGAAGACGACGGCGAGCTGACGGAAATCAGCGGGCAGATTCTTGAGCAGACCAAACGCGTCTCGCGCATCGTCCAGTCGCTGATGAGCTTCGCCCATGCCGGCAGTCATCAGCACAACGACGAACCAGTGTGTCTGGCCGAAGTCGCGCAGGACGCCATCGGCCTGCTGGCGCTGAACCGACGCAATTTCGAAGTGCAGTTCTACAACCTGTGCGATCCCGACCATTGGGTCGAAGGCGACCCGCAACGGCTTGCCCAGGTGCTAATCAATCTGCTCTCCAACGCCCGCGACGCCTCGCCGCCGCACAGTGCGGTACGGGTCAAGAGCGAAGCCGGCGAACACACGGTCGATCTGATCGTCGAAGACGAAGGCAGTGGCATTCCGTCGAGCATCATGGACCGATTGTTCGAACCTTTCTTCACCACCAAGGATCCGGGTGAAGGCACCGGTCTGGGCCTTGCACTGGTCTATTCCATCGTTGAAGAGCATTATGGACAAATCACCATCGACAGCCCGGCTGATGTACAAAGCCAACGCGGCACCCGTATCCGGGTGACCTTACCGCGTCATGTCGAAGCGACGTCCGCTGTGAACTGAGACCGTCGAGAGTATCGAATCAATGCCGCACATTTTGATCGTCGAAGACGAAACCATTATCCGCTCCGCCTTGCGCCGCCTGCTGGAACGCAACCAGTACCAGGTCAGCGAAGCCGGATCAGTGCAGGAAGCACAAGAACGCTTCACCATTCCTACGTTCGATCTGATCGTCAGCGACCTGCGCCTGCCGGGCGCTCCGGGCACCGAGCTGATCAAGCTCGGCCAGGGCACGCCGGTGCTGATCATGACCAGTTACGCCAGCCTGCGCTCGGCGGTCGACTCGATGAAAATGGGCGCGGTCGATTACATCGCCAAGCCGTTCGACCACGATGAAATGCTCCAGGCGGTTGCGCGGATCCTGCGTGATCGCCAGTCAGTGCCGGCTGCCGGCGAAGCCACGGCGAGCAAGCCTGCCGCCGGCAATGGCAAAGCTGCTGTGGATAACAGCAATGGTGAAATTGGCATCATCGGCTCCTGCCCACCGATGCAGGACCTGTACAGCAAGATCCGCAAGGTCGCGCCAACCGATTCCAACGTATTGATTCAGGGTGAGTCCGGCACCGGTAAAGAGCTGGTGGCCCGCGCCCTGCACAATCTGTCGAAACGCGCGAAGGCGCCGATGATCTCGGTGAACTGCGCGGCGATTCCGGAAAGCCTGATCGAATCAGAACTGTTCGGCCACGAGAAAGGCGCGTTCACCGGCGCCAGCGCCGGTCGCGCCGGTCTGGTCGAAGCGGCGGACGGCGGCACCCTGTTTCTCGATGAGATCGGCGAACTGCCCCTCGAAGCCCAGGCTCGCTTGCTGCGGGTTCTGCAGGAGGGCGAAATTCGCCGCGTAGGTTCGGTGCAGTCACAGAAAGTCGATGTGCGCCTGATCGCTGCAACTCACCGCGATCTGAAGAGCCTGGCGAAAATCGGCCAGTTCCGTGAAGACCTTTATTACCGTCTGCACGTGATTGCCCTGAAGCTGCCGCCGCTGCGCGAGCGTGGCGCCGACGTCAACGAAATCGCCAATGCCTTCCTCGCTCGCCAGAGCGCGCGGATCAATCGCACCGACCTGAAATTCGCCGCCGATGCCGAACAGGCGATCCGGCACTATTCCTGGCCGGGTAACGTGCGTGAGCTGGAAAACGCTGTCGAGCGCGCGGTGATTCTCAGCGAAAGCCCGGAGATCTCGGCCGACCTGCTGGGCATCGACATCGAGCTGAGCGATCTGGAAGACGACGAGTTCATCGGTCTGCCGCCGCAAACCGGCGGTAACGCCAGCAACAGCAGCCATGAGCCGACCGAGGATCTGTCGCTGGAAGACTATTTCCAGCATTTCGTCCTCGAGCATCAGGACCACATGACCGAGACCGAACTGGCACGCAAACTCGGCGTCAGCCGCAAATGCCTGTGGGAACGCCGCCAGCGTCTGGGCATTCCACGGCGCAAGACCGGGGTCGCCAGCGAGAGCTGAGCGTTACCCACCGCGTGCGCGGGTAACGCATGACAATGTGAAAAAACTGTTACCGCAGTCGATTCACGTAACAGAAGCCGGGGTTATCGGTAACGAAACCCCGGCTTTTTTTCGCCCCTGCAAGACGGTTATATCGACCTAACCCCTTGTTTTACTGGGCGCGACAAAAGTTGGCACGCACCCTGCTATATGTTTGGTACAAGAACAATAACAAGCAATGCACAAGACAATAAAAATAAGACGAATCGATTCACGCACAATAAAAACAAGACGGCGAGAGGCGCAGCTAACTGATTCTTTTGGAGAGGCGTTGTATTTGGGGCTTGCCCCACGACCAGGCCGAGAACAACAAAAACTGTCCTAAGACAGAGCCTGTACTGGTTGGATCGACAGATCACTGCAATTCAGCGACCAAAGCAATCCGTTTGCTCTTGGCTCCCGATTGGGAGGGTCACGAAGGAAACACTTCGTGGCGAGGGCACTCAACAAAAACAAGAAGCCCGAATCAATAATAAAAAGAGCACGCAACTACTTCTTGGGGAGCTTCGGCTCCCCTTGTAGTTTCTCCCCTCCGTGAAATTCCCCTGCTTTCCCGCGTTCGACCCTTGCAGCTTGCGGCTTGCAGCTCAAATCTGCTGCGTCCTACACCATCCCCCGACTAAATGCTAGAATCTGCGCCCATCATGCGGTCATTCTTTTGGTATGGCCGAACATTCCTTCAAACAGTGCATCCCATGCTGAAGAAGCTGTTCCAGTCATTCCGAACTCCCGTGCGTCGTACGCAACACATCCGCAGCACCCCTGAAGTGCTCAACAGCGGCCAACATTCGCTGCAGAAAACGCAGTTCAGCCGCTATGCGGTGAATATCGTCGAACGCCTGCAAGGTGCCGGTTACCAGGCTTATCTGGTCGGTGGTTGCGTGCGTGACATGCTGTTGGGCATCACGCCCAAGGACTTCGACGTCGCCACCAGCGCCACCCCCGAGCAGGTGCGTGCCGAATTCCGCAATGCGCGGATCATTGGCCGCCGGTTCAAGCTGGTGCACATCCATTTCGGTCGCGAAATCATTGAAGTCGCGACCTTCCGCGCCAATCACCCGGTCAACGAAGACGACGAAGACAGCAACCAGTCTTCGCGCAACGAGAGCGGGCGGATTCTGCGCGACAACGTCTACGGTACGCTGGAAGAAGACGCGCAACGCCGCGACTTCACCATCAACGCCCTGTATTACGATCCGGTCAGTGAGCGCATTCTCGATTACGCCAATGGCGTGCACGACATCCGCAATCACCTGATCCGCCTGATCGGCGACCCCAAGCAGCGTTACCAGGAAGACCCGGTGCGCATGCTGCGGGCCGTGCGTTTCGCCGCCAAGCTCAACTTCGGCATCGAGAAGCACACCGTGCAGCCGATCCGTGAGCTGGCGCCGATGCTGCGCGAGATTCCGTCGGCGCGGCTGTTCGAAGAAGTACTCAAGCTGTTCCTCTCCGGGCACGGCGCGATCACCTTCGAAATGCTGGTCGACCTGCAACTGTTCGCGCCACTGTTCCCGGCCAGTGCCGAGGCGCTGGAATACAACCCGGAATACACCCACACGCTGATCAGCGAAGCGCTGACCAACACCGATCTACGCATCAAGCAGAACAAACCGGTGACCCCGGCGTTCCTCTTTGCCGCCCTGCTCTGGCCGGCGCTGCCGGCGCGAGTATTGCGTCTGCAGGAACGCGGCATGCCGCCAATTCCGGCGATGCAGGAAGCGGCTCATGAGCTGATCGCCGAACAGTGCCAGCGCATCGCAATTCCGAAGCGCTTCACCATGCCGATCCGCGAAATCTGGGACATGCAGGAACGCCTGCCACGGCGCAGTGGCAAACGCGCCGATCTGTTGCTGGACAACCCGCGCTTCCGTGCCGGTTACGATTTCCTCCTGCTGCGTGAAAGCGCCGGCGAGGAAACCGATGGCCTCGGCGAATGGTGGACCGATTATCAGGACGCCAATGACAGCGAGCGTCGCGACATGATCCGCGATCTCAGCGGCAAGGGTGACGATGCCAGCGGCGCACCGCGCAAACGTCGCCGCAGCGGCGGTTCCAAGCGCAAGCGCGCCGGTGCTTCGAGCGCGACGGGCGAGTAAGCGATGGAACGCATCTACATCGGCCTGGGCAGCAACCTCGCTGACCCGGCCGACCAGTTGCGCAGCGCCATCGCGGCGCTGGGGCAATTGCCGCAGACGAGTCTTGCCGGCGTCTCAGCCTTTTATCAAAGCGATTCGCTGCTGCCGGGCCAGCCGCGTTACACCAATGCCGTCGCCGCCCTCGACAGTTCGCTCGCACCGATCGAGCTGCTCGACGCCTTGCAAGCGATCGAAAACGCTCAGGGCCGCGAGCGTCTTGAGCGCTGGGGGCCTCGCACGCTGGATCTGGATATTCTGCTGTTCGGCGATCGCCTGATCGATGAGCCACGGCTGAAGGTCCCGCATTACCAGATTCAGGAGCGGGCGTTCGTTCTTTATCCCCTCGCTGAACTGGCACCGCAGGATCTGCGTCTCGCCGATGGCCGCACGCTGACAGACCTGCTGGCCGCCTGCCCGTTCGTCGGCCTCGAGCGCCTCCCCCAGCCCTGACAAAAATCTTCTGTGAAATGTGGTTGTGTGGCGAGGGGATTTATCCCCGTTGGGTCGCGGAGCGGCCCCATGTTGTGTACAGCTTGGTCAGATTTGGGCCTGCTTAGCAGTCCAACGGGGATAAATCCCCTCGCCACAGG
>NZ_JASCPT010000179.1:0-8409 GCF_029959775.1 Pseudomonas sp. PS01270
GCCGAAGGCTGCGATCTTTTGGGACGCAGAGCGTCCCCGGCTGCATTCCCACGCAGAGCGTGGGAACGATCGGATCGCAGCCTTCGGCAGCTCCTACAGGGGGATTGGCATTCCTATGCGCGAAGGCGTGCAATCGCCCGCCGATATTTCTCGATCCGCTCCAGATCCTCCCAACCCGGCGAGGCGATCCGCGAGATATCGCTGTTCTCCTCCAGATCCGCCAGCTTCACCACCCGGCCAATCGGGTTTTGCGCGGCGCGGTCGACAAAATCCTCGTAGGACTCGCCGGGCACTTTGGTCACCGCTGCAATCGCCGCCAGCACCTCTTCGCTGAAGCCTTCGCCGCGCAAATCATCCAGACTCACCCCGCAATCCTCGACCACATCGTGCAGCACAGCGACGATGCGTTCTTCCAGCGTGTGCATGCGCAACATGACTTTCAGCGGATGCAGAATGTACGGCGCCCCGCCCTTGTCCACCTGCCCGGTGTGGGCCGTGGCGGCAATGGCGATAGCGCGTTCGAGGGTTTGGGCCATGGGAATCGAATCCTGCGCTGAATGTTTCTGATTGTTGCGCAGTGTACGCGAAGATCGCGCAGCGCAAAGCCGATTGAACCTTGCCCGCCCTCGCCGCCTCGAAACCAGACAAGCGCCAAATCACCGATCAGACGCGGCGCCATTGGAGAGGAATTGCCGATGAAAACCCGACTGCTGCTCCTGATCGCCACGTTCGCCATCATCCCCACCTGCGTCATGGCTGAAGGCTGCGACGTGCAGACCCGCTCCTCCAGCGCCTCGGTGCCAGCGGTGGAAACCCACAGCTGCTACGAATACGAAGGCATGCCCGTGGACTCCATCAACTGGTCCTGCAGCAACGAAAGCAAGGACACCCTCAACGCCACCAAGAAAAAAGTCGATCGCTGCGACGACCACTACCAGGCCACCTGCACCGCCCGCCTCACCCAGGAATCCCTGGCCAACCCGCACTCGACCAGCAAAGACAAAAGCGCCAAACCGCTGAACATGCCCGACAACGCGAAAGTCACCACGTATTACTACGACGGCGAGCACCTGGCGCAGGCAAAGATTGATTGTGAGAACAGCGGCGGGAACTGGAAGGCTAAGTAACCTCGGTCATCGAGGATTGCCTGATAGAGAGCCCGGCTTGATGCCGGGCTTGCTGCATCTGCAAACAGCTTCAACCCTCACCAGCACCGCTGCTGGTGCCGCTGTCGTTCGATTGCTTCGAACCACTGGGCTTGGAACCCGCAGGTGTCGAGCCATCATTGTTGGTGGTATTGCCCTGCGTGCCTTTGGGCACGGTGGCGCCATTGGAATGAATGTCTTCCGGCGCACTCGGGTTGGTCTGGCTATTGCCGTCGTTGCCCGTGGGTGCCGGGGTGTCGCTGGCGGCTGTTGCGTAGAGCGAAGTGGCGGATAACAGCGTGGCCAGGGTTAGTGCTGCGAGGTTGGATTTGCGCATGTTGGCGGTTCCTTTGCGGGGGTGAGTTATGCATTGGAAGCGCGTGCGCGGGGAAAATGCGGGAAGGCTGACGAATGGCAGGAACAAACAACCCGGCACCTCGTAAAGATGCCGGGTCAACAAAAAAATAATGCGTTATCCGATCAGAAATTCGCCGGCGTATTCGCACTAATAATCTCCGCCTCATCCGCGCCGATATTGCGAAACTTATGCGGCAACGTCGTCGGAAAGTAATACCCGTCCCCCGCACTCAGCACACTCACCTGCCCGTCCACGGTCAGTTCTACCGTGCCGCGCGTGACCAGCCCGCACTCTTCGCCTTCGGCATGCACGATCGGTTCTTCGCCGGAGCTGGCGCCGGGGGCGTATTGTTCGCGGAGCAGGCGCATCTGCCGGCTGGGCACCGAGGCGCCGATGAGCAGCAGGCGCAGGCCGTGGCGGCCGAGGTCGGGTTGTTCGTTGGCGCGGAACACGTATTGGTGTTCGCGCGGGGGCTGGTCGAAGGTGAAGAAGTCGGCCAGGGACATCGGTATGCCTTCGAGCAGCTTTTTCAGCGAGCTGACGGAGGGGCTGACGCGGTTCTGTTCGATCAGCGAGATGGTCGCGTTGGTCACGCCGCTACGCCGGGCGAGCTCGCGCTGGGAGAGTTTGTAGCTTTCGCGTACTAGTTTGAGTCGAGAACCCGTATCCATGACAGCCTTATGTAAGAACGACTTAAGGGCGATGGGGGTGGGTGGCGGGTGACGCGCAGGTCGCGCGGATCACGTTGCTCCCGTGTCCCGGAACCGTGAAAGGCGGCTATTAAATCACGTTTGCCGGTGTTGCTCAGCAGGTTCGATGGATGGTGAGACGAAACTTCCTCTTGCGCTGGCAATACAGCCAATGTGGGAGCGAGCTTGCTCGCGAAAGCAGTGTGTCAGACAACGAAGATGTTGGCTGATATGGCCCCTTCGCGAGCAAGCTCGCTCCCACATTTGGTTTTGAGCAGGTCAGCAAAAGCGAGTGTGGCTGGGCTGGCCTCTTCGCGAGCAGGCTCGCTCCCACAGTGGACATCAGTGGTTTTGCATAAGTGAAAAACCGGCGGGGTCTTTCAGACCGTCGCCGGTGAGGTCAATCAGACGCCGAACCGGTCGCGCAGGGAATAGTAGACCGCGCCCAGAGCGGTAAGCGGTGCGGAGAAGGTGCGGCCGCCGAGCATCGGCATGTGCGGCAGCGAGGCGAAGGCGTTGAAGCGTTCGGCGTCGCCGCGGATCATTTCCGAGATCAGTTTGCCGGCCAGGTGCGAGCAGGTGACGCCGTGGCCGCTGTAGCCCTGCATGTAGTAGGCGTTCTTTTCGATACGGCCGAATTGCGGCATGCGCGACATGGTCAGCAGGAAATTGCCGGTCCAGCGGTAGTCGATCTTCACGTCCTTGAGCTGCGGAAAGGTCTTGAGGATCTTCGGCCGGATCAGTTGCTCGATATCGTCCGGCTCCCGCGCGCCGTAGACCACACCACCACCGTAAAGCAGGCGGTTGTCAGCGGTCAGGCGGTAGTAATCCAGCAGGTAGTTGCAGTCCTCGACGCAGTAATTATTGGTGATCAGACTGCGTGCCTGCTGCTCGGTCAGCGGTTCGGTGACGACGATCTGCGAGCCGCACGGCATGCTTTTCGCGGTGACGCGGTTGTCGAGGCCTTGCGGCAGATAAGCGTTGCCGGCGATCAACAGGTATTTGGCACGGACCAGACCTTTGGCAGTGCGCACGGTGATCGGCTCGCCGTAGGTGATCTCCACCGCCGCCGATTGCTCGTAGATCTTGCCGCCCAAACGCACGATGGCAGCGGCCTCTCCTAGCGCCAGATTCAACGGATGAACGTGGCCGCCCTGCATGTCCAGCAAGCCGCCAACGTAAGCATCGGAGCCGACTTCGCGACGAATGTCCGCTGCATCCAGCATCTTCAGATTGCGGTTGCCGTAGCGTTCCCAATTGCGTTTCTGCTCGGCCAGGCCGTTGAGCTGTTTCTTGTTCATCGCCGCGAAAATACCGCCCGGGCGGTAGTCGCACTTGATGTCGTAATCCTTGATGCGCGAGCGAATGATGTCGGCGCCTTCGAAGATCATGCTGCCGAGGATTTCCGCAGTCTTGTCGCCGTAGCGCTCTTCGATGACATCGACGTCGCGGCTGTAGGAGTTGACCAGTTGGCCGCCATTGCGACCGCTGGCGCCGTAGCCGACTTTCGCCGCTTCCAGCACCGTGACTTTGTAGCCGGCTTCGCTGAGGAACAATGCCGAGGACAGGCCTGTGTAGCCGGCGCCGATAATGCAGACGTCGCAGTCCAGCGCTTCTTCGAGAATCGGGAAGTCGATGACTTCGTTGCGGGTGGCGGCGTAGTAGCTGTTTACGTGTTGCTGTTTCATAGGTTTCTCCGAGGGCCGCCAACCAGGGGCGGCCGCCGCTGTAAAAGAGTCAGAGCTTGATCCAGGTCGCTTTCAGTTCGGTGTACTTGTCGAACGCATGCAGCGATTTGTCGCGGCCATTGCCCGATTGTTTGAAGCCACCGAATGGCGCGGTCATGTCGCCGCCGTCGTACTGGTTGACCCAGACACTGCCGGCGCGCAGGCCACGGGCGAAGGTGTGCGCCTTGCTCAGGTTGCTGGTCCACACACCGGCGGCGAGGCCGAAGATGCTGTCGTTGGCGATCTGCAGGGCTTCTTCGGCAGTGTCGAAGGTGATCAGCGACAGCACCGGGCCGAAGATTTCTTCTTGGGCGATAGTCATCGCATTGGTCACGCCGTCGAAAATCGCTGGCTGCACGTAGAGGCCGCCGGTTTCTTCGAGGGTGCGTTGGCCGCCGGCAATCAACTCGGCGCCCTGCTCGCGGCCGATGCTGATGTAGCGCAGCACATTGTCCAGTTGACGCTGGTCGACCACGGCGCCGACGGTGGTCGCCGGATCCAGTGCATGCCCCGGTTTCCACGCTTGCAACGCTTCCACCAGTAGCGGGATGAACTGCTCGCGAATCGAGCGCTCGACCAGCAGACGCGAGCCGGCAGTGCAGACTTCGCCCTGGTTGAAGGCGATGGCACTGGCTGCTGCCTGGGCTGCCGCGCGCAGGTCCGGGGCGTCGGCGAACACCACGTTCGGGCTCTTGCCGCCGGCCTCGAGCCAGACGCGTTTCATGTTGCTCTGGCCGGCATAGATCATCAGCTGCTTGGCGATCGCCGTGGAGCCGGTGAAGGCCAGCACGTCGACGTCCATGTGCAACGCCAGCGCCTTGCCGACGGTGTGGCCGTAGCCCGGCAGCACGTTGAACACGCCCTTTGGAATACCCGCCTCCAGCGCCAGTTGCGCGATGCGGATAGCGGTCAGCGGTGATTTTTCCGAAGGCTTGAGGATGAACGAATTACCCGCCGCCAGCGCCGGGGCGAACTTCCAGCTGGCCATGATCAGCGGAAAATTCCATGGCACGATGGCGGCGACCACACCCGAGGGCTCACGGGTGACGAGGCCGAGTTGGTCGTGCGGCGTGGCGGCGACTTCGTCGTAGATCTTGTCGATGGCCTCGGCGCTCCAGCGGATCGCGTTGGCGGTCGCCGGGATGTCGATGCTCATCGAATCGCTGATCGGTTTGCCCATGTCGAGGGTTTCCAGCAGTGCCAGTTCTTCCTGGTGTTGCAGGATCAGATCGGCGAAGCGGATCAGCACGCGCTTGCGCTCGGCCGGGGCTTTTTTCGCCCAGATGCCAGAGTTGAAGGACTGGCGCGCGGCTTCGACGGCCAGGTTGGCGTCGGCTTCATCGGTGCTGGCGACGGCAGCAAGAAAGCGGCCATCGACCGGGCTCAGGCATTCGAAGGTGTCGCCACTGAGTGCCGGGCGATATTCACCGTTAATGAAGGCGCGGGATTCGATGGACAGAGACTGGAAGCGTTGTTCCCAGTCGTTGCGGGTTGTGGTCATTGTTTTGAGCTCGACAAGGGGGAATTTGGGGGTTGGTCTGGTTGCTTTGTCTGGCCGGGAATCGCTGCCCTCACCCTAGCCCTCTCCCAGAGGGAGAGGGGACCGATCGGGGGATGCCTGGTAACTGCGCCGACCTGAAAAATCTTTGCCGAATCCATCATCGACTGGATCGTTCAGGTCGCCGGATATCTCCAGACGACGCGGTCAGTCCCCTCTCCCTCCGGGAGAGGGTTAGGGTGAGGGGCTTTTGATCTTCAGACCGTATGCAGATACCAGTTGTACTCAAGGTCAGAAATCGAGTTCTCGAACTCGGCCAGCTCGCTTTCCTTGCACGCGACGAACACGTCGATGTACATCGGGTCGATGTAGCGCGCCATGACTTCGCTGTCGTCGAGCTCGCGCAAGGCGTCGCGCAGGTTGTTCGGCAGGCTCTGCTCGTTCTGCTCGTAGCTGTTGCCTTCGACCGGCGCGCCAGGCTCGATCTGGTTGGTAAGCCCGTGGTGAATGCCGGCCAGCACCGAAGCCATCAGCAGGTACGGGTTGGCATCGGCACCGGCGACGCGGTGTTCGATGCGCACGGCATCCGCTGAACCGGTCGGTACGCGCACGGCCACGGTGCGGTTGTCGATGCCCCAGCTCGGCGAGTTCGGTACGTAGAACTGCGCGCCGAAGCGGCGGTACGAGTTGACGTTCGGGCAGAGAAACGCCATCTGCGCCGGCAGGGTCTCGAGCACACCGCCGATCGCGTGACGCAGTGCGGCGTTCTGCTCGGGATCCTCGCTGGCGAAGATGTTGTTGCCTTCTTTGTCCAGAATCGAAATGTGCACGTGCAGACCGTTGCCGGCCTGGCCCGGATACGGCTTGGCCATGAAAGTCGTGTCCATCTCGTGGTCGTAGGCGATGTTCTTCACCAGACGCTTGAGCAGGACCGCGTAATCACAGGCCTTGATCGGGTCGGAGACGTGATGCAGGTTGACTTCGAACTGCGCCGGGGCGCTTTCCTTGACGATGGCGTCAGCGGGAATGCCCTGCTCTTTCGCGCCTTCGAGGATGTCTTGCAGGCAGTCGACGTATTCGTCGAGGTCGTCGATCAGGTACACCTGAGTCGACACCGGACGCTTGCCGGATACCGGTGAACGTGGCGATTGCGGACGGCCATTCACGTTGTCCTGATCAATCAGGTAGAACTCGAGTTCGAACGCCGCGCAGATGGTCAGGCCAAGGTCGTCGAATTTGCGCACAACGTTGGCCAGCACTTCACGCGGGTCGGCGAAGAACGGCTGGCCTTCGATCTCGTGCATGGTCATCAGCAGTTGAGCGGTCGGGCGTTTTTGCCACGGCTCGATGCTCAGGGTGCCGGGGATCGGGTAACAGATGCGATCGGCATCGCCGATATCCAGGCCCAGGCCGGTGCTTTCCACCGTCGAGCCGTTGATGTCCAGCGCGAACAGCGACGCCGGCAGGTTGATGCCTTTTTCGTACACCTTATGAAGACTGGTGCGTTCGATGCGCTTGCCGCGCACCACACCGTTCATATCCGCAATCAGAAGGTCGACGTACAAAACCTCAGGATATTTCTTAAGGAATGCGTTGGCTTCGTTGAGTTGAACGGTACGCAGAGGGACCGACATGATGCACCTATTTAGCTGTTAATTATTATGTTCACCACTGTGTTGCGCAGCCAGTCAATCCGAAAGGCAAAGTGAAGTCAATAGCGAACACCCTGCCCTGCAGCCTTTATTTTTCGGGCTTTTCTTAACACTCTCGTGCCATATCCGCCGGCAAACCCCGGTAAACCTGAGCAATTTGATGAACGGCGTTTAGAATTTTTTACATGGCAGTTGTTAATTAAAATCAACGAGGCTAAGCTCCGGAAAAGCTCGTTCAAGTGACAGACTTCGAGGTGAATAAAAATGGCATTCAAGCCATTGATCGGCGTTACTGCGTGCGTCAAACAGATTGGCCTGCACCCCTATCACATCAGCGGCGACAAGTACGTACGTGCTGTCAGCGTTGGCGCTCAAGGGTTGCCAGTGGTCATTCCTTCCCTCGGCAACCTGACTGAAATCGAAGACCTGCTCGGTCAGCTCGACGGTCTGTTGCTCACCGGCTCTCCCTCGAACGTGGAGCCCTTCCGCTATCAAGGCCCGGCCAGCGCCCCCGGCACGGATCATGATCCGGCCCGCGACGCCACCACCCTTCCTTTATTGCGTGCAGCCATCGCGGCGGGCGTTCCGGTGCTCGGTATCTGCCGTGGCTTCCAGGAAATGAACGTGGCCTTCGGCGGCAGCCTGCATCAGAAGGTGCACGAGCTGCCCGGCATGCTCGATCACCGTGAAGCCGACAGCCCGGACGTGGCGGTGCAATACGCCCCGGCCCATGCGGTCAGTGTGATCGCT
Source organism: Pseudomonas sp. PS01270 (assembly GCF_029959775.1). Classification (NCBI taxonomy): domain Bacteria; kingdom Pseudomonadati; phylum Pseudomonadota; class Gammaproteobacteria; order Pseudomonadales; family Pseudomonadaceae; genus Pseudomonas; species Pseudomonas sp. PS01270. The sequence goes on from NZ_JASCPT010000179.1 coordinate 7,820, forward strand.
GGCGGCGTGTTCGAAGCGCTGGAGTTGCCCGACGAATTTCAGGTCAATTCGATTCACAGTCAGGGCATCGACCGCCTCGCCCCCGGCCTGCGTGCTGAAGCCGTGGCGCCGGACGGTTTGATCGAAGCGATCTCGGTCGAGCACAGCCCGACCTTCGCCCTCGGCGTGCAATGGCACCCGGAATGGCAGGTGCTGGACAACCCGAACTACCTGAGGATTTTCCAGGCGTTCGGCGCGGCGTGCCGGCAACGGGCGGCGAGGCGCAGTCAGCGCTGACGCAATCCCAGACCAGATAACGATTTACTGCCCCCACGGCTGGCGGGTGTGCGTTTGCACATCCTCCCGTCGTGAACTGCAACACCCGTGATAACAACAAGTACGACCCAGGCAGCCAGGACGGCGGCGCCGAACAAGCCGGATCGGTTTGAGCGATACCTGTCAGATCAATGCAAAACCCTGTGGGAGCGAGCTTGCTCGCGAAAGCAGTGTGTCAGCCAACAAAGATGTCGACTGACACGACGTATTCGCGAGCAAGCTCGCTCCCACAGGGGGATGTAGTTCGGCAGGTAATTGTCATGCAGCTCCGCAAT
>NZ_JASCPT010000017.1:0-62687 GCF_029959775.1 Pseudomonas sp. PS01270
GGCTCGCTCCCACAGGTTTTTGCGTCAGACCCCGGAAATCAACCGATTCACAAGTCCAATGTGGGAGCGAGCCTGCTCGCGAAGGCGCCAGACCAGCCACATCATCTCTGCATGCCAGCCCCGCGACACCCTCACAACTTCGACACGTCCCCGGTCGCCTCGGCAATCGTCGCCAACGTTTCCTCCATGCTGGCGATGTCTTCTTGCAGCTTTTGAAACACCAGATCCAACGACTCGGGGGCGTCCACGGTCTGATGGCCACGCAGCGACTCGACGCTGGCGCTCTCCACGTGCTGGAGAATGTCGACACTCTCTCGCAGTGCCAACAGCTGATCGAAGATCGCGGCAATCTGCGCCTGGCTGCGGGTGCTCATTATTTCCACCCGAGCCTGGCAATGATTTCACGGCGATACGGCGTGTCGATCTGCGCCGGCACCTGTTCGATATAGTCGCGCGCTTGTTCGTGCGCTGCGCCGCTCAACCCGGCCAGATAAGAAACTGCGTCGTCGACATTCGGCACCAGGCCTTCGATGTTCTTGAATCTCCCGGGCAGCGCCGTCCAGATCACCGCATCGAGTTGCCGAGGAATTGCCCATTCAGCAAGCACGCCCATCGCCGAGGGACCGAGGGTGAAGCTGCCGATGCCATCCTCCCTGCCCTCCGGCACGCCTTCTCGAATACGCAGGAGTTCACGGGCCTGATCGAGATCGGTCACGTCGAGGACCGACCACAGCACTTTGCACGGCGGCGCGTTCGCGCTTATGGCTGTAGTCAACTCGCCATTGTCACTGACGCGAACGAAGTCGATCGGTACCTGCGGCCCGTCGGCAAACCACTCGCTGGCCAGCGGCAAGCCGTCCGGCTTCCAGATCAGTGAGCCCCATCCCAGACATGCAATGACCATAAATCAGACCCTTCTGAAGAAACGATGAACACAGAAAAGAACAGCCTGCTCAGCCTTTGGTTTTTCGCGGGTCGGCTGCGCGGGGAAAGGTGCGTTCTTCCTGAATCGTCCCGTCTTCTTTATGGATTTTCAGCGAGGCGGTTTTGTCTTGGAGGTAGTCGCTGGCGATCTGGGTGATCTCGGCTTTGGTTGCAGCCGTTTTCGACGCACGCTGCGCGCCCTCTTTGACCAGTTCCCAGCGCTGCTGGTTTTTGTTGATGTGGTAGTTATCCATTCCTTCACCTCTGATGTGAATGACGTGACCGTTAAAGGATTGACCTTGAGCGGTTCAGAGAGTTTGAAAGAATTGAGCCCGACTCAATAAGCGAACTCATGCCCCAACTCGCTCTCCATCCACGCCAGAAAACGCCTGACCCGTGGAAAGCTCGAATGCGCTTTGGGGAATACCAGATGGTGCGCCGCGACCGCAGCACTCAGAGATTCAGGCGCTACTTCAACCAGCGTGCCCGCCGCCAGATACTTCTGCGCCAGCAATGTGCTTTCCAGCGCGAAACCCAAGCCATGACTCGCCGCTTCCAGCGACATGTAGGAACGATCGAAGCTCAATGCGTAAGGCCGCTCCGGACGCGCCAGACCATGTTGGGCAAACCATTGCGGCCATTTGAGCAGCGTGGCTTCCGACAGAATGAGATCGCACTCCAGCAGATCCGCCGCGCCGCGTACCGGGCGTTGCGCGAGCAGTTTCGGTGAGGTCAGCACCGCGAACGTCTCATTCCTGACCGTGCGCACCTCATAACTGGGCCAGTTCGGCAGACCGTGACGGATATCGACGTCGATCTTGTCGCGACTGAAGTGCAGCGATTCATAGGAGCACGACAGATTGATCTGTATGTCCGGGTGACTGGCGCGAAACGCTTCCAGGCGCGGCATCAGCCAGAGCAGGCCGAAGCTTGGCGATGAGTGCAAGCGCAGGCAATCAAGGCTGACATCGCTGGCCGCACGCTCGGTGGCAACGGCGAGGCTGTGCAGAATCCCGGAGACTTCCTTGAGGTATTGCTCGCCGACCGGCGTCAGCGAGACGCCCCGGGCAGCACGAACAAATAATTGCCGGCCGATCATCCCTTCCAGTTTCGCCAGTTGATGGCTGACTGCCGAGGGTGTCAGGTCCAGCACTTCCGCCGCTCTGGCGACGTTGCCGAAGCGCGCGGTTTGTTCGAAGGCCTGAATTGCTTTCAGCGGTGGCAGGATGATCGATGCCTCAGTGTCAGAGCGCATGGGGACTCCGTGGTGATTTCTTGTGATGTACGGACCGGTTTCATTCAAGCATTTGCGAAACGGCCTGACGAGTGCTGAATTTTTTTCAGCATTGAGTGACTTCCGCGTTATTGCTCACGCTCGCCCCGGAGGACAAGCTGAGTCATCGGTTACTTACACACCGACCCAATAAAAACAATTCGAGGGAATCCTCCATGCTTCTTCAAGGCAAAGTCGCAATCATTACCGGTGCCGCATCTGCCCGTGGCATTGGCCGCGCTACCGCCACAACGTTTGCGCAACACGGCGCTCGCGTGATCATCCTCGATCTGGATGCCTCCGCAGCACGTGACGCCGCCGCAGCACTGGGCGAAGGTCATCTGGGCCTGGCGGCCAACGTGGCCGACGAAGCGCAGGTTCAGCAAGCCGTCGCCGCCATCATCGAGCACTTCGGACGCATCGATATTCTCGTCAACAACGCCGGCATCACCCAGCCACTGAAGACTCTGGATATTCGCCCTTCGGACTACGACAAGGTGCTGGACGTCAGCCTGCGCGGCACTTTGCTCATGTCCCAGGCGGTGATTCCGCTGATGCGTCAACAGTCTTCCGGCAGCATCGTCTGCATGTCGTCGGTGTCGGCCCAGCGCGGCGGCGGCATCTTCGGCGGCCCGCATTACAGCGCGGCCAAGGCTGGTGTGCTGGGGCTGGGCAAGGCCATGGCGCGGGAATTGGGGCCGGACAATATCCGCGTCAACTCCATCGCTCCCGGCCTGATTCACACCGACATCACCGGCGGCCTGATGCAGGATGAACGCCGCCACGCCATCATCGAAGGCATTCCGCTCGGGCGCCTGGGTCAAGCGCAGGACGTCGCCAACGCCGCGCTGTTTCTGGCCAGCGACCTGTCCGCTTATCTGACCGGCATCACCCTCGATGTGAACGGCGGCATGCTGATTCACTGAGTAACTCTGGGCGGGCCTGCGTGGCCCGTGCGGTTCTGGATCGATGACGCAGCCGGGCCTGATGGCCTGGCGGTCAATAAAAACAAGAGATCAGACCATCATGACTACCCTGTCGCTCGAAGCGGTTTCGACCGTGCGTTCTTCTGCCTATCGCAAAACGGCCTGGCGGCTGATGCCGTTCCTGATGCTGTGCTACCTGTGCGCCTATCTGGACCGGGTCAACGTCGGTTTCGCCAAGCTGCAAATGATGAACGATCTGGCCCTCAGCGAAACGGTCTACGGACTGGGCGCCGGGGTGTTTTTCATCGGCTATTTCCTTTGCGAAGTGCCTAGCAACATCATCCTGCACAAGGTCGGCGCGCGAGTGTGGATTGCGCGGATCATGATCACCTGGGGCATCGTCTCGGCGCTGTTCGCCTTCGTCGAAACCGCCTGGCAGTTCTACGCGCTGCGCTTTCTGCTGGGGATTGCCGAAGCCGGTCTGGCGCCGGGCCTGCTGCTCTATCTCACCTACTGGTTTCCGTCCTATCGGCGGGCGCGCATGACCGTGTTGTGGTTTATCGCCATTCCGCTGTCAGGCATGGTCGGTGGCCCGCTGTCCGGTTGGATCATGAACCACTTTGCCGGCGTGCACGGCTGGGCCGGCTGGCAGTGGATGTTCGTTCTCGAGGCGGTGCCCACCGTGGTCGTCGGCCTGCTGGTGCTGAGTTATCTGAAGGACGGCGTGCATCAGGCGACCTGGCTAAATGACGAAGAAAAAGCCTTGATCACTCGCGAGCTGGCCGAAGACGACCAGCAAAAGGTCACCCACGCCTCGATCGGCGAGTTCATCCGCGACCGGCGCTTGTGGCTGCTGGCGGCGATCTACTTCTGTGTGGTCATGGGCCAATATGCGATCACCTTCTGGCTGCCGACACTGGTGCGCAATGCAGGGGTTTCCGACCCGCTGCACATCGGTTTCCTGACCAGCCTGCCCTATCTGTGCGCCATCGCCGCCATGCTCCTGGTCGGCCGCAGTGGCGACAAACATCGCGAGCGCCGCTGGCACCTGATCGTGCCGATGATCGCCGGCGCGATCGGTTTGAGCCTGGCAGCGCTGATGGGCGGCAATCCGACCTTGTCGATCCTCAGCCTGTGTCTGGCCGCTTCCGGCATTCTGTCCGCCACCTCGTTGTTCTGGATGCTGCCCACCACGCTGCTCGGCGGCGTGTCTGCGGCCGCCGGCATCGCGGCGGTCAACAGCTTCGCCAACCTCGCCGGGTTCTGCTCGCCTTATCTGATCGGCTGGATCACCACCCTGACCGGTTCCAGTGCCATCGGCATGTACCTGATCACCGGCGTGCTGTTCCTCGGCGCGAGCCTGGTTCTGCGTATTCCTGCCGCTTTGGTCAATCGTTGAGTCAACGGAGTTTTATCATGACGACTAATCTTGCACACGCTGCATCGCTGAGCCTGACCCAGCGCGCGCACAACATTCGCCGCCATGCACTGCGCATGGGCCAGGTTCAGGGCCAGGGCTATGTGGGCCAGGCGCTCGGCGCGGCTGACCTGCTGGCGGTGTCTTACTTTCATGCGATGAATCATCGCCCAGCAGATCCCGAATGGGAGCAGCGCGATCGCTTCTATCTCTCCATCGGCCACTACGCCATCGCGCTGTACGCAGCGCTGATCGAAGCCGAGATCATTCCGCTCGACGAGCTGGAAACCTACGGTTCGGATGACAGCCGCCTGCCGATGTCGGGCATGGCCGCCTATACCCCGGGGATGGAAATCACCGGCGGCTCGCTGGGTCAGGGCCTGGGTATCGCGGTCGGTGCCTGCCTGGGCCTCAAACGCAAAGGCTCTTCATCTTTCGTCTACAACCTGCTGTCCGATGGCGAACTCAATGAAGGCTCGACCTGGGAAGCGGTGATGTCGGCTTCGCACTGGCAGCTCGACAATCTGATCGCCATCGTCGACGTCAACAACCAGCAGGCCGACGGCCATTCCAGCGAGATTCTCTCGTTCGAACCCATCGTCGATCGCTGGCAAGCCTTTGGCTGGTTCACCCAGCGCGTCGACGGCAATGACCTCGACGCCCTGGTCGCTGCATTCGATGCCGCGCGCAATCACCCCGGCGGGCAACCGCGCGTGATCATCTGCGACACGAAAATGGGCAAAGGCGTGCCGTTTCTGGAGAACCGGGAAAAGACCCACTTCATTCGCGTCGAAGAGCACGAATGGGACCTGGCACTGAGCAACCTTGAAGAAGGAAAAGACCAATGAGCAACGCCGCCAACACTGCGCCTTCGACTGCTACTGGCGCGCCGGTGAAAAAGCGCCTGACCACCTCGGCGATGATTGCCTCGATTGCCTCCGAGGGCCAGGCGACCCGCTCGGCACCGTTCGGCCATGCGCTCGCAGCGCTGGCAGACCAGCGTGCGGACATCGTCGGTCTCTCTGCGGACCTGTCCAAGTACACCGACCTGCACATTTTCGCCAAGGCGCACCCGGAGCGTTTCTATCAGATGGGCATGGCCGAACAGTTGCTGATGAGCGCGGCCGCGGGCATGGCGCGTGAAGGTTTCGTGCCCTTCGCCACCACCTACGCGGTGTTCGCCTCGCGGCGTGCTTACGACTTCATCTGCATGGCCATCGCCGAGGAAAACCTCAACGTCAAAATCGTCTGCGGGCTGCCCGGCCTCACCACGGGTTACGGGCCGAGCCACCAGGCCACCGATGACCTGGCTATTTTCCGCGCCATGCCCAATCTGATGATTGTCGACCCTTGCGATGCGCTGGAAATCGAACAGGCCGTGCCGGCCATCGCCGCTCACCAAGGCCCGGTCTATATGCGTTTGCTGCGCGGCAATGTGCCGTTGGTGCTGGACGAGTACGGTTATAAATTCGAGATCGGCAAGGCCAAGACCCTGCGCACGGGCAACGACGTGCTGATCATCTCCACCGGGCTGATGACCATGCGCTCACTGGAAGCGGCCAAGCAATTGCAGGCCGACGGCATTGATGTGGCCGTGCTGCACGTGCCGACCATCAAGCCGCTGGATGAACAAACCATTCTCGCCGAAGCGCGCAAATCCGGGCGTCTGGTGGTCACCGCCGAGAACAGCTCGATCATCGGCGGTTTGGGTGAGGCGGTTGCCGGGTTGTTGTTGCGCAATGGCGTGACGCCCACCTTCAGACAGATCGCGTTGCCCGACGCGTTCCTTGACGCCGGCGCCCTGCCGACGCTGCATGATCGCTACGGCATTTCGACGCCGGCCGTTTGCGCGCAGATCAAAGCCTGGCTGTAACTCCACCGTGAGCGGCGCCTCCATCCGAGGCGCTCGTTCATTCGCAACCAGGAGGCAGAACGTGAAAGCACATGAACTGCTGGATCCCGACTTCAAAAGCCTTTTAACCCCCGGCGCAGAAGCCTGGACGTTGGAAACGCTGCCCGCGATCAGGGAGCGTGTCCATGCGACATTCAAATCCCTAGAACAAGCGCGCGGTGAAAGCCTATGGATAAAGTCCCACGACGGTGAGGATTTGCGCCTGTGTCTTTACCGGCCCGCCGCCGCAGCAGCGGACGGTAATTTTGCGGTGATCCTGTACATCCATGGTGGAGGTTTCGTCCTCGGTTGCCCCGAAATGGCCGATGACTATCTGGCTGACCTCGCCGAAGCACTTAAGGCGATCATCGTCGCCGTCGATTATCGTCTCGCGCCAGAGCACCCCTTTCCTATTCCCCTGGAAGATTGCTACACGGCCCTTGGCTGGGTTTTCGCCCACCAGCAAACGCTCAATATTGACGCCGACAAAGTAATCGTCATGGGCCACAGTGCCGGCGCCGGGCTGGCAGCAGCGCTGGCAATTGTGGCGCGGGATCGCGGCGAATATCCCATCGCCAGTCAGGTGCTGGTTTATCCGATGCTCGATTACCGTTCGGGCAGCGCGGCCTCGCCTCAGCAGAACAGCACGACCGGAGTGATTGGCTGGCCAGCGCAAGCCAACCAGTTCTGTTGGGAGTGCCTGCGCGCTGACCAAGCGCTGGATGATCTGCCAATTGGCTGGTTTTCGCCGGCCCTGCAAGACGATCTGCGTGACTTGCCACCGACGTTTCTGGCCGTCGGGGCGCTGGATCTGTTTCTGGAAGAGGACATTGCATTTGCCCTGCGCCTGTCCCGCGCCGGGGTTGCCGTCGAACTGCATGTCTACCCTGGGGCGCCACATATGTTTGATCAGTGCCCCGGCAGCGTTAGCGATCAGTCTGCGCTGGATATCGTCCGATCACTTCGGCGATTGATAGCTAGCGCATTAACTGCTGATGGATAAAAAGAACAGCTGAAACGGTACAACGGGATTTCTTATACAAAGCCTTCCTCCCCTTCTACGCTTTTTGATTAATACCTTCGCAGACAGGCAACTGCGGAGGGCGGCCTGCGCTTTGAGAATTTCAATATCGCTTAGCCATCACCCTCGGCGATTCCGCCCGGCCCTTTTCCAGCGCCCCTTTGGATAATGTCGAAAACGACACATTTTGTTGCACCCAAAAACCGCTTGGATCCAACGTCCCGACAAACGGTAACGACCTGAATAGAGCAGATTTTCAAGTAGATAAACGTGGGCAAATGGCCCATCCAGACGCTCGTCAAAAATCAGGCAGCCCCATCTGACACTCCCTATCTATGGTTTTAAAACCACCCGTGGACGTCCGCCCCACCCATTTACAGGGAGTAGTAATGGACAACATCGTCATTGCCGACAAAGCCAATTCTCAGCTCACTGCCCAGAACTGGGGCAATGTTCAGCTCAATCAACCTTCAGTTGTACAAATGCCGGTCCGTCCCGACCAACTGGCGTCGACCAGTCGCAGCGGTCAGGATTTGATCGTCAATCTGAAGTCTGGCGAGCAAATCAAAATCTCCAATTTCTTTGTCACCAGCCCTGACGGCGTGCCCAATGACATTGTCTTTCAGGGTGACGACGCGACGCTGTGGCAGGCGCGCTACAGCGCCGATCCGTTCAACGGCTTTACCTTTGACGAAATCAATTCGCTGGATGAGCTGATCGCTGGCGTCGGTGTGGTGGATGGCGCGACGCCGGCCTGGGCGATTGCCGGGCTCGGCCTGTTGGGCGCGGGTGGTGCGGCGGCCGCTGCGGGCGGAAGTGGCGGCGGCGGCGGAGGTGGTGGCGGTGGAGACGCGACGCCTCCTGCGCCCGCGACCGGATTAAGCTTGTCGGCCGATGGCCGGGTGCTGAGTGGTTTTGGCGAAGCTGGCAGTGTCGTTCAGGTACGCGATGCAGCCGGCAACCTTTTGGGTTCCGGAACCGTTGGCGCCGATGGCAGTTTCCAGGTCGACCTGGGTACGCCACAGAACAATGGCCAGCCGCTCGACGTCACGCTCACCGACCCCGCGGGCAACGTTTCGACGCCGGGTACGGTCACTGCGCCGGATACCACCGCGCCCACCGCACCAGGCAATCTCAGCGTGAGCCCTGATGGGACGCAACTCGGCGGCACCGGTGAAGTCGGCTCGACCATCCAGGTGCGCGCCGCCGATGGCAGCCTGCTCGGCAGCGCCGTGGTTGCGGCCGACGGCACCTTCAGCGTCGTCCTCAGCCCCGCGCAAACCGGCGGTCAGCCGCTGACAGTGAATGCCACCGATGCCGCAGGCAATATCTCGACCGGCGCAACGGTCAGCGCGCCGGAGATCGTCGAACCGACGACGCCAGGCAATCTTGGTTTGAGCAGCGACGGCAGCCAACTGACCGGCACCGCCCGGGCCGGCACCACGATTGAAGTCCGTGCCGCCAACGGCGAATTGCTCGGGCGCGCGGCGGTGGCCGCTGACGGTACTTTCCTGCTGACGCTGGTTCGCGCGCAGGCCAACGGTGAAACCTTCAGTGTCGTGGCAGTCAACAGCGCCGGCGCGCAATCGCCGGCCATCACCTTCAATGCACCAGACATCACCGGCCCCGGCACTGCGACGGATCTGGCGGTGAGCAGCGATGGCCTCTCGGTCACCGGCCGTGGCGAACCCGGCAGCACAGTCAGCGTCACCAATGCCCAAGGTACGTTGCTCGGCACAGCGCAGGTGGCAGCCGATGGCTCGTTTACCGTGCAACTTAACGCCGCGCAAATCGATGGTGAGGCGCTGAGCGTGCTGGTCACCGACGCCGCCGGCAACCCTTCGCCAGCAGCGACCGTTATCGCCATTGATCTGGATGGCCTGACTCAACCGAGCGACATCGCGGTAAGCGTCGATGGCACGCAGTTGAGCGGACGCGGCCAGCCCGGTTCGACCGTAACGGTGCGCGACGCCAACGGCAATGTGCTCGGTTCGGCCGTGGTGGCGGCGGACGGTACGTTCAGCCTGCAACTGAGCAGTCCGCAGAACAATGGCGAAACACTGCAGATCAGTGCCAGCGACGCGGCTGGCAACACTTCCGCACCACTGAACTACGTGACGCCTGACACCCAAGGGCCGACGGCCGTCTCCGATCTTGCGCTCGACGCTCAGGGGCAGACGCTCACCGGTAAGGGTGAGTTGGGTGCGTCGGTCACTGTGCGCGATCCGGCCGGCAACATCATCGGCACGGGCACGGTGGATGCCGATGGCAATTTTACCGTTCCACTTTCCACACCACAGACCGATGCGCAACAACTGCAAGTGATCCAGACCGACGCAGATGGCAATCCATCGGCGCCGGTCAACGTGATCGCACCCGATCTGACCACACCGGTAGCCGTGACCGATGTGAGCATTTCCGCCAATGGCGCCGTAGTCTCCGGCGCGGGTCAGATTGGCGCCACCGTTACTGTCACTGACACCAATGGGACCGTGCTGGGAACAGCTGTCGTCGGCAGCAACGGCCGGTTCGAAGTCACCCTGTCCTCGCCCCAAACCAATGGCCAGAACCTCAGCGTGGTGCAGACCGATGGCTCGCCCACTGGCTCCCCGGCAGTTCCAGTTGAAGCGCCGGATATCCAGGCTCCCACTGCCCCTTCGGATCTGACGCTGAACGCAGGCGGCACTGAACTGAGCGGCACCGGCGAACCCGGTGCCACGGTGTCGGTCAAGGATTCGGCGGGCAATGTGTTGGGCACCGCGATCGTCGACGGCACCGGCGCCTTTACAGTGCCGCTGAACAGCCCGCAGATCGAAGGCCAGCAACTGCAAGTCAGCCAATCGGATGGCGTGAACGTTTCCCCCAGCACACCATTGACGGCGACGGACACCACCGCGCCGCTGGCGCCGGACAATGTCGTGCTCGCCAGTAACGGCGTGACCTTGACCGGCACCGGGCAAGCGGGCAGCACCGTAACCGTCAGCGCGCCCGACGGCACGGTGCTCGGCACTACGGTGGTCGCCAGCGACGGCAATTTCAGCGTCAACCTGAGCCCGGCTCAGCTCGACGGTCAGGTGCTGAACGTGATCCAGACCGACGCGAGCGCCCTGCCCTCGCCGGCCACGCCGGTCACCGCACCGGACATCACCGCCCCGCCGGCACCGACCGGGCTGGTCGTCGATCCTTCAGGTGCCACGGTCACCGGCACCACGCAGCCCAATAACACGGTGCAGGTGCTGGATGCCGACGGTAACGTCCTTGGCACCGCGACCGCTGACGGCACGGGCGCCTTCACGGTCAACCTCGATAATGCGCAGACCAATGGCGAAGCCTTGCAAGTCGTGGTGTCGGACGGCGCCAACAGTTCGCTGCCAGGCACCGTTGCCGCGCCGGACAGCACCCCGCCGGCAGCGGTCAGCGATCTCGCGCTCAACCCGGCCGGCACGCAAGTGTCGGGACTTGCCGAACCGGGCACGACGGTCACCGTCAGCATCGCTGGCGGCGGTCTCGTGCTGGGTACCGCAACGGCGGGTGAGGACGGCCGCTTCGTCGTGACCCTCAGTCCACCGGCCGAGCCTGGCGGCAATCTGGAAGTCATCAGCACGGATGGCGGCGGTAATGATTCGCCCGTCGTGCCGCTGGCAGGACTGGACGGTAGCCAGGTCGCGACCCCGACCGATCTGGCCTTGAGTGCCGATGGTTTCACCCTGACCGGCGCCGGTACGCCCGGTTGCACCGTGACGGTGACCAGCAGCAGCGGCACGGTGCTCGGCTCCGGGCTGATCAACAGCTTCGGCCGCTTCACCCTGTTGCTCAGTAGCAAACAGATCAACGCGCAAGTTCTCCAGGTGACCGCCACCAGTCCCGACGGGGACGTCTCGATTCCGGGCACGGTGACGGCGATCGATGGCACCGCGCCGGATGCTGTGAGCAATCTAGCGCTGAATGCCAACGGCACGACACTCACTGGACGCGGAGAGGTCGGGGCGACGGTCACTGTCACCGACGCCACAGGTACCGTGCTCGGTACTGCACTGGTCGCCAGCAACGGCACGTTCAGCCTGACGCTGACGCCGGCACAACTTAATGGCCAGGCGCTTACCGCGATCCAGAGCGACGCCGCCGGCAACCTGTCGCAACCCGCCGGCATCATTGCCAGCGATCTGCAACCGCCAGCCGCAGCGACTGGCGTTACGATCAACGACGTCGGCACCGTGGTCAAAGGCCAAGGCGAAGCCGGCAGCACCGTGACCGTGCGCGATGCCGCCGGCAATGTTCTGGCCACCGGCGTAGTCGATCAGAGCGGCAACTTCCAGGTCACCTTGCCCAATGCCCAGAACACCGGCGAAACCCTGCAGGTCGCCCTGACCGACGCCAACGGCAACACCTCGATTTCCACTGGCGTGGTCACCGTCGACGGCACCCCGCCGGCCGCCGTGCAGAATCCGCTGATCAGCGCCGATGGCAGCACCCTCAGCGGCACGGGTGAGGCTGGCGCAACCGTCAATGTCACCACCGCCAACGGCACCCTGCTGGGTAGCGCCGTAGTTGGCGCGGACGGCTCGTTCAGCGTGACCCTGGCGCCAACGCCGACCAATGGTGAGGCGCTCGCAATCAGCCAGACCGACCCTGCCGGCAACGTCTCGCCATCGACCAGTGTCAACGCACCCGACATCAGCCCCCCAGCTGCACTGACCCAAGTCGCGGTAAATGCTGACGGTGTCACCGTCACCGGCCACGGCGAGCCGGGCGCCACGGTGTCTGTGCGCAGCGCCGATGGCACCCTGCTCGGCACCGCACAGGTCGGCAGCGGCGGCGCGTTCACTGTCACGCTGAACGCAGCACAACTGAATGCCGAAGTGCTGACCGTCACTCAGGAAGATCCGCCGGGCAACGTATCGACAGCGGTTGAAGTCATCGCCGTGGATTTGACTGCGCCGGCGATTCCGAGCGCATTGACGCTCAATGCTGCCGGCGTGCAACTGGCCGGTAACGCCGAGGCCGGCAGTACCGTGACCGTACGCGACAGCCAGGGCAATCTTCTCGGTACCACCACGGCGGCCGCAAACGGCACCTTCCAACTCACTCTCAACAGCCCGCAGACCAACGGCCAGTCGCTGAACGTGACGGCCACCGATGCGGCAGGCAATCCGTCAGCCCCGGCAATCGTCAATGCGGTCGATAGCACGGCGCCGTTGTTGGCGAGCGATCTGGCGGTGAGCGCCAATGGTGCCACCCTGACCGGCATTGGTGAGGTCGGCGCGAGCGTGGAAGTTCGCGATGCCGGCGGTGTTTTGCTGGGTACCGCGACCGTGGCCAGCAACGGCAATTTCAGCGTCACGTTGTCCCCGGCTGCCGTGGCTGGATCGAATCTTTCCGTGGTGCAGATCGATGCTGCCGGCAACACCGGACCGGCGGCGCCGGTGACTGCACCGGGCAATCTGGCGGAAAGTGCACCGACCAACCTGGCCCTCAGCGTCGACGGTCTGACCTTGACCGGCTCGGCCACCGCCGGCAGCACCGTGAGCATTCGCAATGCCTCGGGCGTGTTGCTCGGCAGCGCGCTGGTGGCGGCCAATGGCACTTTCAGCGTCACCCTCAACGCCGCGCAACTCAACGGCGAACAGCTGTCTGCCGTGGCAACCTCGAGCACCGGTATCAATTCGTCACCGACCGACTACACCGCTGCCGATATCGCCGCGCCAACGCCGCTCAGCGAACTGAGTCTGGCACCGAACGGCACGGCCCTGACCGGGCGCGGTGAAGCCGGCGCCACCGTGACCGTGCTCGGCACCGGCGGAACGGTTCTCGGCAGCGCGGTGGTGGCGGCCAACGGCACCTTCAGCGTCACCCTCAGCCCGGCACAGACCTCTGGCCAGACTTTGAGCCTGAGCCAGGCCGACACCGCCGGCAACGAATCCAACAGCGTCAACCTGATCGCCCCGGACCTGCTCGCGCCCAATGCGCCGGCGGCGCTGGTGGCAAGTGCTGACGGCACCCTGCTATCGGGTACCGGTGAGGCCGGCACCACGGTCAACGTGTACAACGCCGCCGGAGCGCTGGTCGGCACCGGCACCGTGAGCATCGACGGCACGTTTGCGATTACCCTGACCACGCCGCAAGCCAATGGCCAGGCGCTGACCGTGTCGCTGACGGATGCGGCGGGCAACACTTCGGCAGCCACGCCGTTCACTTCGGTCGACAGCACACCGCCAGCGGCCGTTTCGCAACTGAGCATCGGCGGCGACGGCGCAAGCCTGACCGGGCGCGGCGAACCCGGCGCGCAGGTGCGCGTCATCGACAGCGACGGCGACGTGCTTGGCACCGCCGTGGTCAGCGCGACCGGTACCTTCACCCTGCCACTGAACCCGGCGTTGACCAACGCCGAAGTGATCACCGTGGTCCAGGCCGACGCAGCGGGCAACGACTCGCCGGCAGTGAACCTGACCACACCGGACTTCACCCCGCCTGATCCACTGGACAACGTCGACATCAACTCGTCCGGCGCGCTGGTCATCGGTACTGGCGAACCCGGCGCGACCGTGACCGTGCGCGATGCCAATGGCACCTTGCTCGGCACCAGCGTGGTACTCGGCGACGGCACCTTCAGCGTCACCCTCAATCCGCCGCAGATCAACGAACAGATCCTCAGCGTGCAGCAGGCTGATCCACCCGGCAACGTCAGCGCCCCGGTGACGGTCACCGCCCCGGATCTGACCCCGCCAGCGACGCCGGCCGATCTGCAACTGAATGCCGATGGCGGTCTTCTCACCGGTACCGGCGAAGTCGGCGCCACTGTCCGTGTGACGTCGGCCGATGGCACCGAACTGGGCACCGGCACCGTGGGTAGCGATGGTCGTTTCCAGATCACCGTGACCCCGGTGCAGACCAATGGCCAAGCGCTGTTCGTGGTGTTGGCGGATGCAGCCGGCAATGCCTCGCCTGCCGGCACCCTGACGGCGCCTGACAGCACGCCTCCTGCCGCACTGACCGATGTCGAGATCGACGCCAGCGGCAGCCTCATCACCGGCTCCGGTGCGGCTGGCTCGCAGGTAGTCGTCACCAACGCGGTGGGCACCATCGTCGGCACCGGCACCGTCGCGGCCGATGGCAGTTTCAGCGTCACCCTCGACCAGCCGCTGCTCAATGGTGAAGCCTTGTCGGTGATCCAGCGTGATGCGGCGGGCAACCCTTCGCCGATCGTGCCCGTCACTGCGCCGGACATCACCCTGCCCGCTGCGCCCACCGACCTCGTTCTGACGCCTGATGGCCTGACACTGACCGGTACCGGTGAAGCCGGCGCCACGGTGCGCGTGCTCAGTGCGACAGGCACGGTACTGGGCTCGGCAACCGTGACCGGCAATGGCTCGTTCAGCGTGACCCTCAACCCGCCCCAAGTGAACGGTGAGTTGTTGAGCGTCAATCAGACCGATCTGGCATCCAACACATCGCCGACAGCGCCCGTGCAATCGGGCGATATCACCGATCCACTGGAGGTGGCCGACCTCAACGTCAGCCAGGACGGCTTGACCGTCACCGGTACCGGCGAGCCCGGCGCAACCGTCACCGTGCTTGACGGCGCGGTGGTGCTCGGCACGGCGACGGTGGCCGCAGATGGCAGCTTCAGCGTCACCCTTTCTTCGGCGCAACTCGACGGCCGCACGCTGTCGGTGATTCAGGCCGATGCGCAGAACAACCAGTCCGACCCCGTTCTGGTCGACGCGCCGGACAGCACTGCACCGCTCGCACCAACGGTGACATCGCTGACCGGCGCCGGCACCTTGCTCGCCGGGACCGCCGAGGCCGGCAGCACCGTGACTGTGCTGTCCGCCACCGGCACCGTGCTCGGCACGGCGGTGACATTGGGCGACGGCACCTACACCGTTACGCTGAATCCGGCTCAGGCCAATGGTCAGTTGTTGTCGGTGATCGCGACGGACGAGGCTCAAAACGCATCGCCAGTGCTGCTCTACCCGGCGGCAGATACCACGGCTCCGG
This sequence comes from Pseudomonas sp. PS01270, assembly GCF_029959775.1. Lineage (NCBI taxonomy): Bacteria > Pseudomonadati > Pseudomonadota > Gammaproteobacteria > Pseudomonadales > Pseudomonadaceae > Pseudomonas > Pseudomonas sp. PS01270. The sequence goes on from NZ_JASCPT010000017.1 coordinate 15,451, forward strand.
ATGCCGTCACCGGTCTGACCATCAGCGGCGATCTGAGCCAGCTCGCCGGTCGTGGCGAAGCCGGTGCCAGTGTCGAAGTAACCGATGCGCTAGGCAATATCGTCGGCACCGGCACAGTGGCCGCCAACGGCACGTTCCTGATCGATCTGGACCCCGGCATCACCGCCGGCCAGGTGCTGACAGTGAATCAAACAGACCTCGCGACTAACGTGTCCGCAGACGCCGACCTGACTGTTCCGGCAGTGCCAGCCCCGGCTGCGCCGGACAATCTTGTGCTGACAGCCGACGGCGTGACGCTGACCGGCACGGCGGCGATCGGCACCACCATCAATGTCTACGCGCCGGACAACAGCCTGATCGGCACCGGCGTCACCGGCGCGGATGGCACGTTCAGCGTGGTGCTGACGCCTGCGCAAACCAACGGCCAAAGCCTCGAAGTCACCGCCAACACTGCGTTGGGTGGCGCCTCGCTGCCGACTGAAATCACCGCAGGCGACACCTCGGCGCCGGCGCCACTTAGCGATCTGGCGGTCAATGCCAGCGGCACACTGGTCACCGGTCGCGGCGAAGTCGGCGCGTCGGTGACCATCACCGGCGCGGGCGGCGTGGTGCTGGGCAATGCGACGGTCGGCGCCAATGGCACTTTCAGCGCGCAGCTCAATACCCCGCAGGTCAACGGTCAGGTGCTCAATGCGACACAGACCGATGCGTCCAATAACACCTCATCCGGGCTTAACGTAACGGCGCCCGACATCACTCCCCCGGCCGCTCCGACGGCGCTGGTCCTTAGCGGTGCCGGTCTGGTCCTCGGCGGGCTCGGTGAAGCTGGCGCCACCGTCACTGTTCGCGGTGCGGGTGGCGCGGTGCTGGGCACGGCGACGGTGGCGGGCAATGGCTCGTTCTCGGTGACCTTGTCATCGGCGCAACTCAACGGCCAGCAACTGAGCGTCACGCAGAGCGATGCGGCGGGCAACGTTTCGCCGGTTACCAACCTCAGCGTCGCCGATACCACAGCGCCGGCGCCGCTGAGCAATGTCAGCCTGAACGGCACCGGGCTGGCGGTCAGCGGCACGGGTGAAGCCGGCGCGACCGTCAGCGTGACCAACGCAGCCGGTACCGTCCTCGGCACCGCTGTGGTCAATGCTGGCGGCACCTTCACCGTGCAACTGTCCAGCGCGCAACTGAATGGCCAACAGCTCAACGTCCAACAGGCCGACCCGACGGGCAATCTGTCGCAGGTCTTCAATCTGACGGCCCCTGACGTGCAGGCGCCGATTGCAGCCAGCGGTCTGACGCTCGCTGCCAACGGTCTGACTTTGAGCGGTACGGGCGAAGCCGGTGCGACGGTCAACGTCTACGGCCCGGGCGGTGCGCTGATCGGCACCACCACCGTGGGCAGTGGCGGTACGTTCAGCTTCAACCTGAACACCGCACAACTCGACGGGCAGCTGTTGACCGTGCGTCTGGTCGACCCGGCCGGCAACCTGTCGCCCAATGCCAGCCTGACGGCGCCGGACATTACCGCCCCTGGCGCGCCGACTGGCGTCAGCGTCAATGGCAGCGGCACCTTGCTCACTGGCGTCGGTGTGCCCGGTTCGACCATCAGCGTGCGAGGCGTCGGCGGCGTGGTGCTCGGCACCGCCACCGTCGCCGCTAACGGCAGTTTCTCCGTGGCACTGGCCTCGGCGCAGATCAACAGCCAGGTGCTCAGCGTCACCCAGGCCGATCCGAGCGGCAACGTATCGGCTGCGGCGAACGCGACGGCGCCAGACCTGACACCGCCCGCTGCCGCCACGGCGCTGCTGGTCGGCGCCGACGGCCTGACCGTCACCGGTACCGGCGAAGCCGGCGCAACCGTGACCATCAAGTCGGCCAGCGGCACCGTCCTGGGCACCGCTACGGTCAACAACCTCGGCGTGTTTACCGTCACCCTGAGCAGTGCGCAGATCAACGGTGAAAACCTCACCGTCAACCTCAGCGACGCACGCGGCAACGTTTCGGTGGCCGCCAACGTCATTGCGCCGGACGTCGACGTCAACGCGCCAGTGATCGCCAGCGATAACCTCGCCGTCGGCACCGTCACGCTGGCACCGGTCACCGCCTCGCAGACCTTCAACGACTCGTTCACCACGCTGCTTGCCGGATTCTCGAAAACCTTCACCTTCACCGTCGCCGGCGGCACGCGTCTTGATCCGACCCTGACGCTGACCACCAGCAGTCTGATTTCGCTGATCGATGGCGTGGTCTACACCCTGCAAGTCAAAGATGCCAGCGGCAACTGGGTGACTCTGGATGTCAATGGCAGCGGCGGCCTGCTTGACCTGATCGCGCTCGCCGGCCAGGGCGTACGGGTCGACATCGGTAACCTGCTGTCAGGCGATTATCGACTGACGGTTTCGAGCACCGGCATCGGCGTGCTGACCACGGTCAATACCCAGCTGCAACTGGACGTCAGCAGCCTGACCCAGTTCAACGGCATTGCCGGGCCAGCGGTGACTGGCAACGTCATCACCAACGTCGGCGTCGATGGCACGGCCGATCAGACCGGCCCGGACAACGGCGCGCAATTGCAGATCTTCAAGAACGGCGCCTGGGTCAGCGCCGGGGCCGGCACCACGGTGCAAGGGTTGTACGGCACGCTGACCATCGACGCCAACGGCAACTACAGCTACAAACCGAACGGCAGTGTTGGCAGCGTCGGCAAAGTCGACGTGTTCAACTACCAGCTGGTGCACCCGAACGGCTTGAGCGACACCGCCAATCTGTATGTGCGCATCGACAGCCCGCAAGCCAGCGAAGTGTGGAATGACGCCAACCTTGGCAGCCCGGCGCTGGTGGTGGATGCCACAGCGGACATCGCCTCGACTGACGTCACCCTGATCAACCGCGAAGTCACCACCAACTCTGCCCTTTGGCACTTTCAATGTGCTGCTGGGCGGCGGCAGTGGTAACTACAACACGGTGGTCGCGGCCGATACCGTCAGTGACCTGACCGTGGTGGTCAATTCGAGCAACCTGTTGGCGCTGCTCGGTTCGATGACGGTGGGCCTGTACAAGCTCAACACCGCCACCAACCAGTACGTGCTGGTCAAGAGTTACGGCGGCAACGCGCTGGTCAATCTCGGCGGCGGCAACTACGGGATCAAATTCGACGACCAGACTGCCGGCAGTTATCAGGTACGGGTGGCAGTGGGCGGCCTCGGCCTGCTGACCAGCGTCAACACCAGCCTGATCAACGTCGCGACCTACAACAATCAGTTCGTGGTCGGCGGCTACACGCCGGTATCGGGCAATCTGCTCACCGACACCGCTGGCGGCGGCGCCGATGTGTTGGGCTCGGTCTACACCTTGCTCAGCGTGCTGGTCGCTGGGAGTTACGTCGCGCCGGGGTACAACGGCGTCTCGCTGGTCGGCAATTACGGCACCCTGGTGGTCCAGGCCAACGGCAACTACACCTACACGCTCAAGGCCGGGCTGACCGATGCGGTGATCGGCCAGGAAGACACCTTCACTTATCAACTCACCCACCCCAACGGCACCGTGGATACCGCGACGCTGACCATCGACCTGAACAATGCCGGCGCATTCGCCAGCACCGCGTTCTCGGCACTGGCCAGCGATGACCTCGGTCTCGCCCATGCCACTGGCAGTGACTTGATCCAGGGCACCGAGGGCAACGACACCCTCGACGGCTCGCACGGTGGCGCCGTGACCCTGCAAGGTGGCGGTGGCGACGACACGCTGATCATCGCCGATCAGCAATTCACCTCGGTGGACGGCGGCAGCGACACCGACACCCTGCTCTGGGCCGGTGGTGATGTGTCGATCAACCTCGGCGATCTGCAGAGCAAGATCCACAACGTCGAGATCCTCGATCTCAACCATTCCAGTGCGGTCGCTCTGACACTGAATCTCAGCGATCTGCTGGCGATTACCTCTTCGGACAACAACAACCTGCTGATCAAGGGTGACGACAGGGACAGCGTGCACATGACCGATGGCTGGGTCGCCGATGGCACGCAACAGGCCGACGGCATCGACTATGTTCAATACACGGCGCAGGAGGATCCGAGCCACCACTTGTGGGTACAGAACGGCATTCAAGTGGTTTGAAACAAGACATCGAACGTTGGTCTCTCAACAGTAAGGGAAGTCTGTGGAGTCAGTTTTTCGCCAGAAATGGCCGGTGGTCCTGTTGACCATCGGCCTCTACCCCGCTTTCACCGCCGGCGTTCGCGCCGACGACAATCTCGACAGCAGCTTGCGCAGCATCAGCCCGTCGCAACTGCAACAACCGGCAGGCAATGACAATCGTCAGCGCCCTGCCCTTGCTTCCAAAGCGTCTGCCGAGGCGGACGCGTTGGGCCTGGAACAAGCGGTCAGGCTCGCCGTGGACTGGCACCCACGCATCGGCGAGGCCATCGGCACCCTGTTCCAGCAAGGCGAAGGGGTCAACGTCGCCGAATCCGGTTATTACCCGCAGGTTACCGGCGGCATCAAGGGTGGCTACACCAGCGGTTACGGCAGCGATGCCGGCAGCCAATCGGTGAACATTTCCCTCAAGCAGATGCTGTATGACTTCGGCAAGGTTTCCAGTTCGGTCGACGCCGCCCGCGCCCGGGTGGCGCGCAGTCAGGCGGGGATTCTGCTGGCGATCGACGACATCGCCCGCGACACCGCCAGGGCCTACATCGAAGTGCAGCGTTATCAGCGTCTGCTCGAGGTTGCCCGCGAGCAGATTCAGGGCATCGGCGGCATCGTTGATCTGGCCAAACAGCGCAGCGACATGGGCGCCAGCACCCGCTCCGATATGGTCCAGGCGCAGTCCCGCGCAGAAGGCGCGACAGCGACGTTGCAGGAATTCAAGGCGCAATACGCACGCTGGCAAGCCACTCTGACCAGTCTGCTCGGACGACGCACGCCGCCAGCAGTCAGCGACGCCGCCGCGCCGACACTGACTCAGGCCTGCGACGCGTCACAGATTTCCGACACCCTGCCCGCCGTTCTCCAGGCCGCCGCGCAACGCACTCAGGCCCAGGCCGAGCTGGCCCAGGCCAAAGCCGAGGCCTATCCGACCCTGTCGCTGCAACCGTCGGTCAACCAATACCTGGACGACCACTACGACGATCAGAACTCGCGGGCCGATCGCACTCAGGTCGGGATCTTCCTCAACCTCGAAGTGCCGATCTACCAGGGCGGTGCGATCAGTGCGCGCAGCCGCGCCGCCGGGCATGCGCTGACCGCAGCGGATTCGGCCGAAGACTTCGCCCGTCTGCAAGCGCGCCAGGGTCTGGCCGAAGCCCAGGCGCAAACCTCGGGTCTGAACCGGCGGCTGCGCTCGCTGGAATTTCGCCAGACCAGCATCACCGAAGCGCGCATGTTGTATGGCCGCCAGTACCTGGAGCTAGGCACGCGGCCGCTGCTCGACCTGCTCAACGCCGAGCAGGAAATCCATCAGTCGCGCTTCGATCTGGTCAACACCCAGGCTGATCTGCAACGCCTGCAGATCGATTGCTTCTACAACAGCGGTGCGATTCGCCGGGTCTTCGGCATCGACCACAGCGCCATCCAGAATGTCGAGATCCTGCCATGACCGATGCCAGCATCACTGTTCCCGAACCCGCTGCTGCCGAAGCTCGCGAAGATTATTCGCCATGGCTGGAAGCGGTGCTCAAGGTCGCCCGTCACTATCGCCTCGACGTCTCGCCGGAAAGCGTGCGTCTGGCCTCGGTGCACAGCGAAGGCCGCGTCGAAGAAGTGGTTCGACACATGGCGCGCCAGGCCGGTTTGAGCGTGAAATTCGCGGTATTCGACAACAAGAGCCTGAGCCGCTGGCGCACGCCGCTGGTGGTGCAACTGCGCGATGGTCAGGTCGGCGTGCTCGAAAGCATCGGCGAAACCGGCGAGCTGGGCATCTGCTTCAGTGGCGATCAAGGTTTGCAGAGTCGCATGGAGGCTGGCGCGCTCGCCGAGCAGGCCCTGCGCACGGTGATTCTGCGTCCGACGCAACCAGTGGCGGACGTGCGCACCAACGATTACATCAAGCCCTACGACGAGCACTGGTTCCGGCGCATCGTCCTCACCGATCTGCGGCCCTACAGCCAAGTGATGATCGCCTCACTGGTCGCGAACCTGCTGGGCATGGCCGGGGTACTGTTTTCCATGCAGGTGTACGACCGGGTGATTCCGGCCGAGTCGCTGCCGACCCTGTACGTGTTGTTCGGCGGGGTGATGCTGGCGCTGCTGTTCGATTTCGTCATGCGCATTCTGCGTCTGCGCATCACCGATGTGCTGGGCAAACGCGCCGACTTGCGCGTCTCCGATCTGGTCTTTGGCCACGCCTTGCGTCTGCGCAATTCCGCGCGGCCGAAGTCCACCGGTTCGTTCATTTCGCAGTTGCGCGAGCTGGAGCAGATCCGCGATCTGATCACCTCCAGCACTGCCACGGCACTGGCGGACATGCCGTTTTTCCTGCTGTTCCTGCTGGTGTTCTATTTGATCGGCGGGCCGCTGGTGCTGATTCCACTGGTGGCGCTGGTGTTCATGTTGCTCCCCGGGATCATCGCGCAACCGCGTCTGGCGCGACTGGCCAATGCATCGATGCGTGAAGCGGCGCTGCGCAACGCCATGCTGGTGGAAAGTATTCAGGGCCTCGACGACATCAAGGCATTGCAGGCCGAGCAGCGTTTCCAGCAACAGTGGAACCAGTACAACGCCGCCTCGGCGGACAGCAGCCTGCGCCTGCGCACCTTGACCAACAGCCTGGTGGCGTGGACGCAGAACGTGCAAGGCGGAGTGTTCGCAGTGGTCATCGTGTTCGGCGCGCCGATGGTGATTGCCGGCGACCTGACCACCGGCAGTCTGGTCGCGGCGTCGATTCTGTCGTCGCGGATGATGGGGCCGATGGCGCAACTGACCCACGTGCTCACCCGATGGCAGCAGGCCAAGGTCGCGCTCGAAGGCTTGAACCGGATCATGCAGATGCCGGTGGATCATCCCGAAGGCAGTCAGCGCGTGCACCTGCCGGCGATTCGCGGCGACTACCGCCTGCGTCAGGCCAGTTTTCGCTACAGCGAGGAATCGACCCCGGTGCTCAACAACATCGACCTGAGCATCCGCCCCGGCGAGCGCATCGCCCTGCTCGGCCGCAACGGCGCCGGCAAGTCGACGTTGCTGCAAGCACTGGGCGGCGCGATGGATCTGAGCAGCGGTGAAACCACCCTGGACGGCATCGCCCTGGCACATCTGGATCCGGCCGACCTGCGCCGCGACGTCGGCCTGCTGTCGCAACAGGCGCGACTGTTTCACGGCACCTTGCGCGACAACATCACCCTCGGTGCCGGGCAGGCCAGCGATCAGGAAATCATCGCCGCGCTGACTGTCACTGGCGCGCTGGATTTCGTTCGGCAGCTGCCCAAAGGCATGGATCATCTGGTACTTGAGGGCGGGCTGGGTTTGTCTGGAGGTCAGCGTCAAAGCCTGTTGCTGTCACGCTTGTTGATCCGCCAGCCACAAGTGCTGTTGCTCGACGAACCGACGGCCGCGCTCGATGACGTCACCGAGCGTTTGCTGCTGGAAAAACTCGCGACCTGGACCCAGGGCCGAACGCTGGTGGTCGCTACGCACCGGGTCAGTGTGTTGCAACTGGTCGAGCGGATCATCGTTCTCGACAACGGACGCATCGTCATCGACGACCACCGCGACGCGGCACTCGCGCGGTTGCGCGCACCGGGCAAAGGAGTGGCGGTATGAAGCCGATGATGACCGACGTGCCGGACCCGATGTCCTACCTCGATGGCCGCGATGAGCGCGCACTTGCCGGTGGCGCAAAGGTGATCTGGGGTTGCGCGCTGATGCTCGCCTGCTTCATTGCCTGGGCGGCGTGGTTCGAGATCGTCGAAGTCTCGACCGGCACCGGCAAAGTGGTGCCCAGCTCGCGCGAGCAGGTGATTCAGTCGATGGAGGGCGGCATTCTTGAGCAGCTCAATGTCAGCGAAGGTGCTTTGGTCGAGCGCGGGCAGATCCTCGCGCAACTGGACCCGGTGAAGAACCAGTCCAACGTCGGCGAAAGCGCGGCCAAGTACCGCGCGGCGCTGGCCAGCGTCAACCGCTTGCAGGCCGAAGTCAGCGAAAAGCCCTTGACCTTCGACGCATCGCTGCAGGAGTTTCCCGATCTGATCCGCGCCGAAACCGAGCTTTACCAGACCCGGCGCAAAGGTCTGGCAGAAACCCTCGACGGTATTCAAAGCTCGCTGAAACTGGTGCGCAGCGAACTGGCGATCACTGAAAACCTGGCGAAGATCGGCGCCTCAAGCCGGGTTGAAGTGCTGCGCCTGACCCGTCAGCGCTCGGAGCTGGAATTGAAGGCCACCGAAGCCCGCTCCGATTACATGGTCCGCGCCCGCGAAGACCTGGCCAAGGCCAACGCCGAAGCGCAGATGCTCGAAGCGGTGATCCGTGGTCGCACCGATTCACTGTCGCGCCTGACCCTGCGCTCGCCGGTGCGCGGCATCGTCAAGGACATCGAGGTCAGCACGATTGGCGGCGTCATTGCGCCCAACGGCCAGGTCATGCAGATCGTGCCGCTCGATGAACAACTGCTGATCGAGACGCGCATCTCGCCGCGCGACATCGCCTTCATTCACCCGGGCCAGGGGGCGAAAGTGAAAATCACCGCCTATGACTATTCGATCTACGGCAGCCTCGACGGCGAAGTGGTGACGATCTCGCCGGACACCATCCAGGACGAAGCCAAGCCGGAAATCTTCTACTACCGCGTGTTCATCCGTACCGCGTCGGATGAACTGCGCAACAAGGCCGGCAAACGCTTCGCCATCGTGCCCGGGATGATCGCCACGGTGGACATCCGTACCGGCGAAAAAACCGTGCTCGACTACCTGATCAAACCACTCAACCGCGCCCGCGAAGCGTTGCGCGAACGCTGATCAGCGGCTGGCCAGTTTGGTCGCCGGTGGCGCTGTCGGGGTGATGCTGGCCTGATAGCGCGACCACTCGCGATTGATCTCCGCGTACGGCAAAAAGATGCTTACGCGCGGTTGATCGAGCAAGTCTTTGCGCTTGAGGCGGCTGACGTCGTCACGGGTGAGGAACGCCACGTTGATGCCAACCACTTTGCCATCGGCGGAAAACACCGGCCCGCCGGACATGCCTTTGGCCAGTGCGCCATTATGGGTGCCGTAAAGCACGTTGCCCTCTTTGACGTCGAGTCGAACCATCGCTGGCAACGCCTGGCCGGTGCCCTTGACCGACATGTACAGCGAATTGAAGCCCACCGAAGTCAGCTCCTCGCCCGGCTTGTAGCCGCGCCACGCCGGCACGCTATTGGCCTTGTGACGGAAGAACTGCACATCGGCCTGCCCCTGGAAAACCGTGCCCGACAAGTAAGGAATGTGCTTTACCGTCACGGCGAAGTCTTCATTCCATTGCACAGCCGAACCCATCAGCAGGTAAGGCAAAGGCGCGCCGGAGTGGACGACAAAGGCTTGGTCTAAAACAGGATCCTGAACAAAAGCGACTGGCATTCCATTGCACCCGCTGAGCAGCAACGACGCTGCAACAAGTGACTTGAGGGGGCGCATTTTCGGTACATCTTGAGGTGAGGAAAGGTGCTGCAATATGTCATTGCGCCATCACTTTTAGCAATAGGCTCAGCCTACCGCTTGTCGGCATGCGATATAGTGAGTCAATGATTGGATCCAAGCAGTTTCCCGGCAATGCGCGCAATCCACAGCGAATGACCGCAAATGATCGTGATTGTCTTCAACCAGGTCGATTGATCCCATGTTGACGAAGCTTGCGGTACAGCGTATTGCGGCTAATCCCCAGACGACGGGCAACTCGCGCGACATGCCAGTGTTCAGCTTCAATCAAGCTGAGCAGAGTTTGCCGCTCGGATAGGCCCAGTGGATCGTCAACAGGTTGGTCGTCACTTGCGGGCAGTAACTCGTGCACGTCCTCCAGCGTGACCCGGCCTTCCACTGCCAACGCCACCAACGTCCGCAAACAGGTGCGCAGTTGCCGGACGTTGCCCGGCCAGGGCTGCGCCAGCAAGCGCTCTCGAACTCCCGCTTGCAGCCGCACAGTGGCGCCCGCCGCTTCTTCGCGCAGCAGCAGGTCGAGCAGACGGCCCTTGTCGGAACGCTCGCGCAGCGGCGGCAGTTCCACGGCGAAACCGCCAATGCGATAGAACAGGTCCTCGCGCAGGCGTCCGTCGGCCACGCAGGCTGGCAGATTCTGGTGACTGGCGCTGATCAGGCGTACATCAAGCGGTCGCGGCGTTGCGCTGCCCAGCGGCACAACCTGGCGCTCTTCGAGCACGCGTAGCAGACGGGTCTGTAGCGCGAGGGGCATGTCGCCGATTTCGTCGAGAAACAGAATACCGCCATGGGCCTGCTCAAGCTTGCCGACCATGCCGTCCTTGCGCGCGCCGGTGAAGCTGCCGCCGCGATAGCCGAACAGCTCGCTTTCAATCAGCGTCTCGGGGATCGCCGCGCAGTTGATCGCGACAAACGGCTGGCCGGCGCGGGAGCTGGCGCGATGCAGCGCTGCCGCAAAGGCCTCCTTGCCGGTGCCGGTTTCACCCTGCAGAAACACCGGCACGTCACGCTCCAGTACACGCAACGCGCGAGCGAATCCGCGTTGCAGGCGCGGGTCTTCCAGGCACACGCGCTCATCCTTGATTGGCGGGACAGGCGCGAGGGTCAACGGCGCGGAGCGGATCGGTTCGCGCAACTGGCCGTAGAACAAGCGCCCGTCGGCCAGGCGCATCGGCCAGCAGACGTGCGCCTGAGCACTGGCCTGTTCGAGCAACTGCTCCATCGGCGTTTCCAGCAACATGGTCAACGACTGCCCGACCATCTGCTCGCGGCTCAGGCCCAACAGATCCAGCGCCGCCGCATTCACCGAACAGATCCGCGCACTCTCGTCGAAGCTGAGCAGGCCTTCACCCAGCAGCCCGACAAACCCGGCGTCGGGATGAAACCGCAGCAAATAGCGCTGCGGATCGTGGCCGAGGAAAAAACAGCTCTCGATCAACCTGGCCGACAGATTGGTCAGGGCCATGGCCTTGAAGCGTTGCTCAAGGCTGCTTTCCTCGCGCACGGAGGACAGGTTGAGCACCGCGAGCAACCCACCGCTGGCGTCGAATATCGGGCTGGCCGAACAGGTCAGGCCGACGTGCTGGCCACGGAAATGCTCGTCGCGGCGAATGGTCACGTGCTGGCGCTCGACCAGGCAGGTGCCGACGCCGTTGGTGCCCTCGTGCTCCTCGCTCCAGACCGAGCCGAGCCACAGCCCGGAGCGCTGGAACTCGCCGCGTTCGGCTTCGTTGAACACGCTGTCGATTGCCACGCCGCGTGCATCGGTGAGCAGCACGACATGGCCGTCACGTCCCAGTTGCTGGTGCAGGCTGTTCATCTGCCAGTGCGCCACGGAAATGATGTGTTCCAGCGGCGCACGGTGTTCGCGCAAACGCGCCTGTTCGAGCACGTCCGGCGCGCGGCGGCTGGCCGGATCGAGCTGGTATTGATCCAGGCAGCGCCGCCACGAACGGGTGATCGCCAGGTCTGCCGCCGCGCTGTGGCTGGCAACAGAGCCCTGCACGGCTTGCAGTACCTGGCGCGCGTGGGCGTTGATCGAGGCCGGTTTCATTGTTGTTGTTCTCCGCTTCGGTGAAGACACGGGTGTGTCCGCAGCTTAGATGAAAAGCTCGTTGCGGGGGAATTTCGCGCCGAGTGACACAGTGTCATCCGCGATTCTCGAATATGTGACATGTCGCATGTGCCAAGCCTTGTCGGCCTTTGCATCAAACGCTCTGGCCCGCGTCTTTCAAGGAGATGGCCCAAGCCTTGCTCTGATGCCATGGCTTACCAAAACAACAAGATCGGGAGTGGCCCCATGAACATCGCTATTGAAACCCCTTTGCAATCGCCAACAGCGCAACTCGCCGCTTGGGTCGAACGCCTCGGCGGACGTCTGGCGCAACGAGATGTGGACGGCACGCTGGAGCTGTTTGCCGAAGAATGCCACTGGCGTGACTTGCTGCTGTTCAGCTGGAACCTCGTCACCCTGGAAGGCAAACCGGCGATTCGCGACATGCTCGAAACACGCCTTGAGCAGACCCGGCCCGAACGCTGGCAACTCGAAGGTGAAGCCACGCTCACCGATGGCGTGCTTGAAGGCTGGATGAGTCTGGAAACCGACTCGGCGCGCGGCAAAGGCTATGTGCGCCTGAAAGACGGTTTGTGCTGGACGCTGCTGACCACCATGCGCGAACTCAAAGGCTTCGAAGAACCCAGCGGTCGCCGCCGGCCGATGGGCGCGAGCCACGGCCATGCCCACGCTGACAAGCGCAACTGGCTGGAGCGCCGCCGCGATGAAGAAGCGGCGCTGGGCATTACCACGCAACCGTACTGCCTGATCGTCGGCGGCGGTCAGGGCGGGCTCGGCCTCGGCGCAAGGCTCAAACGCATGGGCGTACCGACGCTGATCATCGACAAAGCCGAACGCCCCGGCGATCAATGGCGCGGCCGCTACAAGTCACTGTGCCTGCACGACCCGGTCTGGTACGACCACATGCCCTACCTGCCCTTCCCCGACCACTGGCCGGTGTTCACCCCGAAAGACCAGATCGGCGACTGGCTGGAGATGTACACCAAGGTCATGGAACTCAACTACTGGCCGCGCACTGAATGCCTCGGCGCTACGTTTGACGAAGAGACTGGCCGCTGGACCGTGGAGGTCCTGCGCAACGGCGAGCCCGTCACCCTGCAACCGACGCAACTGATCCTCGCCACCGGCATGTCTGGCGTACCGAATGTGCCGGTGTATCCAGGCGCCGAAAACTTCCAGGGCCAGCAACATCACTCCAGCCGTCACCCCGGCGGCGATGCGTGGAAAGGCAAGCGCGCAGTGGTCATCGGCGCGAACAATTCAGCCCACGACATCTGCGCCGATCTGGTGGAAAACGGCACCGAGGTGACCATGGTGCAACGTTCGAGCACGCACATCGTGCGTTCGGACAGCCTGATGGAACTGGTTTTCGGCGGGCTTTATTCCGAAGAGGCGCTCGAGTCGGGGCTGACCACGGATAAGGCCGACCTGCTGTTCGCCTCGATTCCGTACAAGGTCATGCCACAGTTTCATCGACCGATCTTTGACGCGATCAAGGAGCGCGACAAGGACTTCTATGAACGCCTGAGCCGGGCGGGTTTCATGCTCGATTTCGGCGACGATGAATCGGGTTTGTTCATGAAATACGTACGCCGTGGCTCGGGTTACTACATCGACGTCGGCGCCTCGGAACTGATCGCCAACGGCACGATCAAGCTCAAGAGCGCGCCGGGCCTCGGTGTCGAACGCATCGAAGCGGATGCGGTGGTGCTCACCGATGGCAGCCGCTTGCCGGCCGATCTCATCGTTTATGCGACAGGTTATGGCTCGATGAACGGCTGGGCCGCGAAGCTGATTTCCCAGCAAGTCGCCGACAAGGTCGGGCGCTGCTGGGGCCTGGGTTCCGGCACCACCAACGACCCCGGCCCGTATGAAGGTGAACTGCGCAACATGTGGAAGCCGACCCAGCAGCAAAACCTCTGGTTCCACGGCGGCAACCTGCATCAGTCACGGCACTATTCACTGTATCTGGCGTTGCAGTTGAAAGCCCGTTTCGAAGGCCTCGACACCGATGTTTATCGCCTTGCAGAGCGCCATCATCTGGGCTGATTCCTCAAGTGGTCGTTCGTCGGTGCGCAGACCAAGCGCACCGGCGAACTGGAAAGTGCGTGCTAGGGTGTCTAGCCCAAGCACGTTTCAATCCAGGAAAAATGAGGAGGATTCATGCCACTTCATCCCATTCTGTTCATGGGCGGCTCCGGCGCCATCGGCCATCAGACGGCCCGCGCATTGCGCGCGGCGCATCCCGACGTCCCCTTGCTGATCGGCGGGCGCGACCTCGCCAAGGCTGAGCAAACCGCCGAGCAAATTGGCAATGCCCAGGGTGTGGTCATCGATGCTCGCGCAGAAGATCTGGGGCTGGGTGATCGCCCGGTCAGCGCCATCGTCCTGTTCTACATGGACCACGCCCTCGCTGGACTGAGGTTTGCGCAAAGGCGCAAGTTGCCGCACTTGAGCATCTCTTCCGGCGTGTTCGAAATCGCCCCGCAAATCGCCAGTTTCATCCACTCGCCCGACGCGTCTCCCATTGTCCTCGGCTACGAATGGATGGTCGGCGCGACCACGGTAGCGACGCTGCACATCGCCAAAGCCTTCGCCCGCGTGCACGACATACGCATCCACGCACTGGTCGACGAACAGGACGGCGGCGGCCCGACCGTAGCCGTCGATTTCGAGCACCTGAACAAAATGCTGCCCGCCGCACTGACCCGCCGCGACGGCAAATTCATCTGGCGCGAAGGCGACGACGCCAAGGTCAGCTTCCGCGCCGTCGACGGCACAATCATGCAGGGCGCCGGCTTTTCCTCGATCGACGTCACCGGCCTGGCCGCCGCCACCGACGCCCCGAACGTCGAGTTCAACCTCGCCAGCGGCGTCAGCTCGACCCGGCGTCAGGGCCAGCCGATGTCGACGGAAATACTCATCGAACTTGAAGGCACTGATCACGATGGACAGCCATTGCGCACCCGGCACGCCGTGGTTCACCGATCAGGCGCAGCGGCGTTGACCGGGCTGAGTGTCGCTATGCTGCTGGAACGGCTGATTGGGCTGGACGGGCAAGCGCCTGTACGACCGGGGCTGTATTTTCCGTATCAGTTGCTGGATGCACAGGTGTTTTTGCAGCGGTTGGAAAAGGACGATGGCGAGCTGATCGAGTTGGACGTGTGACGGCTCTGGACAAAGGCTGGTCAATTTTGCCCGAGCGCCTGTACGACACGCTCCGCGATGGCGAGACAGCTCGTCAACCCTGGAGATTCGATGCCGAACAGATTAACCAGCCCCGGCACTCCATGCGCCGATGGGCCACTGATGACAAAGTCCGCCGCCGGTTCGTGTACGGCGTTGATTTTCGGGCGGATGCCGCTATAGGCCGGTTCCAGGCTGCCATCGGGCAGGCCGGGCCAATAGCGGCGAATCGCTTGATAGAAACCCTCGGCCCGCTGAGGATCCACGCGGTAATCAACCTGATCGATCCACTCGACATCCGGTCCGAAACGCGCCTGCCCCCCCAGGTCAAGCGTCATGTGCACGCCGAGACCCGCAGCTTCGGGCGCGGGATAGATCAGATGGCGAAAAGGTATCCGACCGCTGAAGCTGAAGTAGCTGCCTTTGCACAACCTGGCCAACGGCACATGTCGCGAAGACAGACCAACGATGTGGCCCGCAAGCCGGGGCGCAGACAAGCCTGAACAGTTGATCAGCTCGCCACAGCTGACGTTCATGGGTTGCGCGCCGCCGATCTGCAACTCAAAACCCTGCGGGCGACGACAGGCCGATTCGAACGGCGTGTTAAAGGCAAACGAGGTGCCCGCCGCCTCGGCGTCTGCCTGCAGGGCAAGCATCAAGGCATGGGAGTCGACAATTGCGGTAGAGGGCGACCAGAGTGCCGCGATACATGACAACACAGGCTCCAGTTCCAGCGCCTGCCGGGCGCTGAGCAGTTGCAGGTCGTTGACGCCGTTGCGCCGTCCCTGCTGCCATAAGCGCTGCAATGTCCCGCACTGCGCGTCATCGGTTGCGACGACAAGCTTGCCCAGAGGTTGGCACGCTACTGCGTGCGCTTCACAAAAGGCATACAGACGATGCCTGCCGTCGACGCACACTTGCGCCTTCAAGCTGCCAGTGGGGTAGTAGATGCCAGCGTGAATGACTTCTGAATTGCGCGAGCTGATGCCCGTTCCAATGCGTTCACCCGCCTCCACCACAACCACTTCACGGCCGCTCAAGGCCAGGGCCCGGGCGACAGCCAGCCCGAGCACTCCGGCGCCAATCACAACACATTCGATATCGACGCTCACCGTCTCACCGCGCGTTCAAATTGCTTGATCAGCGTGACGACCTTTTCCACGTCGCCATCCGACAAATGATGGTGACAAGGAAGTGTGATCATTTGCCGGGACAGGCGTTCGGTTGTGGGTAACGCGATGCGTGGCTGACTACTCAACCATGCCTTCTGCCAATGAATGGGCACCGGATAATGAATGGCCGCTTGCACATCGTTCTCTGCCAGATAAGCCTGCAGCTCGTCACGGTGCGTGGATTGCACGACATAGTGATAGTAGGCATTTCCCGGTTTGCCGCCCCCCAGGTCAGCGCCCGTGAGGGTTGTAGAGAGGACGTCATCATAGAACGCGGCAATTTCCACGCGTCGCTTCAGCCACTGATCCAGATACTTCGCTTTGATGTTGAGTGCTGCTGCCTGCAACGAGTCGAGTCTGGAGTTGATGCCGAACCGGATCGATTCGTTACGGTTTTCCAGGCCGTGATTGCGTGCAATCCGCGCGTACTCGGCAATTCTCGGATCGCGAGTCACCAGCATCCCACCGTCACCCAGACCACCGAGCGTCTTCAAGGGATGCATGGAAAACGCTGACGCATCAGCGCAAGTGCCGACTTGCCGGCCATCGATCGTAGTGCCGATCGCCTGAGCGCAATCCTCGATCACGGCAACCCCGCGCGAGCGGCACAGGTCGATGATGGGGTCGATATCCAGAGGGCGTCCGCGCAGATAGACAGGAATCACGGCTTTGGTCCGATCATTCACAAGTGGCGCAATCGTCTCGACGCTCAGGAGTTCATCGTCACCCACATCTGCCAGGATCGGCCGGGCGCCAACAGCAACAATGGCTCCGACAGTGGCAACAAAGGTATTGGCGCAGGTGATCACCTCGTCACCGGGGCCGATATCGAGCGCGCGCAATGCCAGAAACAGCGCATCCGTGCCTGAATTGAGGGCAACGGCGTGCGCGCCGCCACAACGATCCGACATCCATGACTCGAACGCCAGAACCTGATCGCCGAGAATGAACTCGCCCGATTGCAACAGCTCCCGCCAGCGTTCAAAGATCTCGCCACAGAGATCCTGGGCCTGTTCCTGTACGTTATTGCACTTGATCATTACGCGCACTCCCTGGCATGAACATGATGGACGTCAGGACGATCAGCAGAGTGCCAACCGCGCTGATGACGGCAGTCAACGCAAGCGTCTGCGAGTAGCCGATCATCCCGCCGACTACGCCGCTGCCCAGATAAATGAACGGGTGCACACCACTGGTGACAAAGGTATCCACCGCCACGACTTTGCCCAGATCCTTTTCGGGCGACAGTGTCTGCATGGCGGTTGCCCAGCCGGTGAGCCAGGACGCTTCGACGATACCGACGAACGTCGCCCCCAGAACCGCCATCCATGCCGCCGTCCCCAGCCCGAGTAACGCCATCGCTCCGGCCAGGAACCACCCGCATACCACAGCAAGGCCCACCAGGCGTTCGTGCCCCGAGGCCAGCACGGTGACAACCGATCCGAGACAAGCGCCGAACCCTGATGCTGCCAGGCAATATCCCCACATTTCTTCGCTGAAACGAAGACTGATCGCGTAGGGTGCAACGACCAGAAAAATCGGGAAACACAGCACGTTCACCACCAGCGTCGCCGCAAACCCCAGCAGCAGGGTGGCGTTGTGGATGACCACGGTGATGCCCTTGAACGCCTCGCGCAGGGAGAACTCTTCTTCGGATTCATGACGGCCGACATTCGGTAACTGAGCGGTGTAAATCGCCGCGCCGAAGAAGGTCAAGCCATCGATCAGTATCCCCCAGACCGGATCCCACAAGATGATGAACACGCCCAACGTCGCCGGAAACAGAATGGCGACCAGGTTATCGATGAAGTTCATCGCGCCGTTGCCCGCGACCAGCGCCTTTTTCGGTAACAGGCTGACCAGCAGCACCTGAGCGCAGGGCCGAGAAACGCCGATGCCGATGCCGAAGATCAGATAGGCCAGCACCAGCCAGCCCCAAGGCGCACCGGTCAGAAGCAGTGCGACGGCCGCAAGCTGCGCCATGCCTCGGGCCGTATCGGTGTAGATGAGCACTTGTCGAGGCGACTTGCGATCCGCCAGCACGCCGCCGGCCAGAGCACCGACGACGGTTCCGATTCCGACTGCGGCCATGATGAAGCCAAACACATCACCACCAAAACCGTCCCGTATCAGCGCTATCGGCAGCGCCGCCAGACAGATGGCGTCGCCGGCCATCGACAGGCCCTGGCCGATCAGCAACTTGCGAAAAGGCAAGACTCGCAGCGCATCGTTATAGGGGGATAAGCGTTCTTTGATAGAAATCATCGGTGCCCCTCCTTGAGGCATATATATCCATCCTGGCCATGTTCTGTTGGCAACTGCCGGCCGCCCTCGCGGATTTCCAGCTCATCGTCCCCGATTACGGAAATGCGCAGACGCCGGCCCCGAAACTCAAGGGTGAAGTGGTAGGCATTCCAATCGGCGGGCAACCTCGGGCGGAAGGCCAGTTGGTCCGCAACAAGATCAAGTCCTGCCAGCCCTTCCACCAAGCCCTGCCAGGCTCCGGCATAGGCGGAAAGATGCAGGCCATTGCTGTAGTCGTCGAGCGGAGTGAAATCCAGGTTGTAGCGGCTGGCCCGAGCAATGAAATCGGCACTGATCGACGTCTTGCCCAAGTGCGCGGCGACAACCGCGTGCGGGCCGTAGCTCAATGACGATTCATGCACCGTACGCGGTTCATAATATTGGAACGCTGCGCGTTTCACGTCCGTTGAAAAATCTTCTGGAAACATCGACATCAACAACACGATGTCGGCCTGTTTGACCACCTGCGACGCGAAATTCTGCAGGTTCTCTGCGCTCTCCCGTTCGGCCTCGTCCGCAAACTGCGGTCCGCGCTTTTTGTCGGAACGCAGCTGCGTGTCAGGTAAGGCGGCATAACCCTCAAACTCTTCAGGAATGACCACCCCACCCACAGTGATCCAGGGCAGAAAGACGTTATCGGCTATCGACTGCCAGCGCCTGGACTGGCCCTCGGGCAATCCCGGAAACCCCGGCCGGTCGCACAGGGAAAGCGCTGACCGGAGACACCAGCGCAGCATGTAATTGGTAAAAAAGCTGTTGTCCACATGATAGTGGTATTCGTCCGGCCCCATGACCGATTCAACGACATACGCCTGACGACTCTCGGACCACTTGAACACGGACGCGGCGAAACGGGCGCACTCGAGCAGCATTTCAAAGCCGCGAGAGATCATGAACGCATCGTCACCGGTGACCTTCCAGTATTTGTTCACGGCATAGCAAACGTCTGCCGAAATGTGGAGCACCTCATGGACACTCCACTCTCGTCGAATGTCCTGTTCGGGATACGCCAGCACATAATGGGGACCATTTTCCCGCCCTCGATCATTGGCTGCTTCCGGAAAACGCGCTCCCTCATAGCCACTGGCCCGAGCAAACTCCCGCGCTTGTTCCAGACAGTGGTAGCGATAGTCAATCAACGCCCTGGCGACGCCGGGTTCATTCCAGATCCAGAACATGCACTTGTGCAGTTCGGTATCGAAGAACGTCGCTCCGGAGTGATATGTGCTGGTCAGGCCGCGCGCCGGCGAGAGCGTTCCCCGCTCGGGGGGCACGACTCCCACGCCGTGCTGCAGCAATTGAAACGTCGCGTATTTGATGCCCAGATCGATACCTCTCTGCGCGGTTTGAACAGTGACGTCATGCTCGCCCCAGATCCTGCTCCATCGGTCAAGATGGCTGCTCTGGATATGGCTCACATCGAAGTCGCCAGAAAGCGCGTCGGGCATACTGTGCTCGCCATCGATTGCAACCCGCCAATGCGTGGCGATGCGATGCTGCAACACCGAGTCGAAATCCATGGTGACGGAAGCAATACAACCCTGTAGGCCGTGTCGCCAGCAAACAACGGAACTCGCCGCTGAACCGGACTGTTCGACACGTACGTGGTAGCGCAGCCGATACTCTGCGGCATCGACATCCACAGTGAAGGCCGTTCGATCGACGACACTTTGCCCAAAACGGTAATGTCGGGCGGTCAGCCAGTCACTGGTGCCCAGGTATTCATTCTCGGCACTGCCATCCACGCCGTAATCCAGTCGCAATCGGTGCGCACCGGTCGGCTCGCCCAGTCGAGTCAGACTGATGCGGGTCGACACGGCGCTGTCATCAGGGGCATCAATGAACTGATCAATCGTCAGCTCATAACGGACGCCCCTCAGTTGGAACAGCTCGCGGCTGCTGACTGTCGCCTGATCCATCGCCAACACCACCGCCGGTCCATCGCCTGATGGCTCGAGAGGTTCGCCCGTGTCCACATCGTAGAGGCGCAGGACTGCCGGCGCTGGCAAAGAAATGATCTCCCGCGAAACGCCGACCCCGGGTGCATAGACCCCCGCGCAGAGCAGTTGCGTGCGCCGTGTGCGCGGCGAGGCACTGGGCACATGCGGGCGCACGCCGATCAAGGGATTGGCCAGCATTGCCACGCAGGCTGCGAAGGACGATGTCCGCGGCTCGATACCGACGATATCCTCGCACTCCTCTCCATAAGCGATGGTCAGCACGACGTGTCCCCCGACGGCTGGAACGACCAGTCTTTGTGCAGCATGTTGCGCACATTGTGATAGCGGGTGTCGGACAACACATCGTCACTGTCGTTGAAGTTCCCGGATTGCCATTGCTCGCAGATTTCCACGATGGCATCCCTGATTGAATAGATGAACTCGAAACCCAGTGTCTCCTGCACCCGTCGCGAATCCAGACGGTAAGACCGAACATCATCGCTGCGGGTAGTGGTGATCGGCACGTTGACGAGGAAGTAACGATCGACAACCTGTTTTACCTGATCGGCTATCTCGGTCACCGTGTGGTTTTCGTAGCCGACGTTGATTGCGGTTCCGCAGACTTCGTCCAGCGATTCGCGCTCCACGAGCATCGTATACAGCCGGGTCAGATCGCCGATATGCACATTGGGGCGGTATTGACTGCCGCCAAACACGGTAATTCCACCGCGCGCCAGCGCACTGGCGGTAAGGATATTGACGGTCAGATCCAGGCGCTGGCGAGGCGACCAGCCGCACACGGTAGCGGCTCGAACCGCGACGGTTTCAAAGGATGCATCAGTGAGCCCGAACAGTATTTTTTCGCCGTCAGCCTTGAAGCGGTTGTAGTCGGTGATGGGCACGCAGGGTTGGCGCTCATCGACAAATGGTTCTGTATTGACGCCGTAGACACTGGCTGAGGATGCATAGATAAAACGCCGGCAACCAAGGCGCTTTGCACTGCTCATGAGATGCGGCAGACAATCGATATTGATGGACTGGCCGAGTTCGGGTGCCGAATTGAAACTGGGATCATTGGCCACTGCGGCAAGATGGACAACGGTGTGCATCCCCCGAAGCGACTGCTCGACGAGCAGCGGATCGCGAATATCGCCCTTTATGAATTCCAGTGCCGGATGGTTCATCACGCCCTCCAGGCCGTTGCCGAAATAAAGCGCATCCAGTACCCGGACCCGGTAACCGGCAGCCAGCAGTTTTGGTACCAGACGCGAGCCAATGTAGCCCGCACCGCCTGTAACGAGAACAGCGGATTGATTATTCATGGTCCTTCCTTGGGATGGGTTTGCCAGGGGGTATTCATCAAGCGATGACAGTATTGATGCCTGTGGATGAGCAGCCTTGGGCTCAAGATCATGCCGGCGGATCTGCCAGGCATGGAGCCCCAGGCCACAGGCCAGATCCGTTGCATAGGGACTGTCGTCAATCAGCTCGACATCCTGCGGATCGCGGCTTCCGACCAGTTGTTGAATCAGCGCTTCGCGGCTCTGACCGGGCGCCTGTCGGGTAATCGATAACCTTGATTCTTGCCGCAGACTGGAGCGCTCGATAGCCGCCTCGAACAACTGCGGCGCATTCAGAGACGCCGTATAAAACATCACTGGCTGTGCGGCTTGTGCAATGCGTTCCAGCAAGCGCTTTGCATCCTCGAACAGCTCAGTGCCTTGGGAGAGCTGTAGAAATTCCTTTTGTTTATGCTGCGCCAGTTCGTCTGCGCTGAGCGAGCCGGTCATTTCAGCACCGATGTCATCGGTGATCAGCGCCAGCAATCGTGAAGCGCCTTCCATGCGAGGACGTCCGGCAATGTGGTCAATGTATTCGCGCTGAGTCAGTTGTTTGCCGGCAAGTCTGTGAGCGACGTTGCTCCACGCTTGAAAATGCGGCGTGTCGATCATTGTTCCGTCGAGGTCAATCAGCAAAAGTTTCGACATGATTGCTTACCTGTCATCTGTGCGTGGACATGACGAGCCGGGCGATTCTGGACGTCGAGTCGAATATCTTGTCGTCCGTCAAGATCATTCGCCCCCCTGCGCTTTCAACCAGTGCGCGCTCCGCCTGAAGTCTCACGTCTGACCCGTCACTGTAATCCGCACCCTTGAAATAGAGGTTGGGACGTAGCGTCTTGATCATCAATTCAGCAGTGGGTGTGTGATTTACGATGACATGATCGCAATAGCGAATAGAGGCAAGAAACTCTGCGCGTTTTTGATCGGGGAATACCGGCCGGTCCGCTCCTTTATTGACATATGGGTCGGCGGTAACTGACACGAACAATCGATCCACCATTGTTCTGGCACGTTGCAAATGATAAAGGTGCCCAGGATGCACAATGTCGAAACAGCCGTGACAAAGACCGATAGTCAAACCTTTTTCGCGGCAATAAACCGCCTCATCCTGCAATGCAGTGATGTCACTTAAAACGCCCATGATTATTCATTCCTTTGAGATAAGAGATTTAGCCATGATGTTCAGGTGTTCAAGTTCTCCCCAGTAATCGGGAAACTGCCCGACGATTTGAAAACCATTGCGTAAATGAAAACGGTAGGCTGCACGTTCTTTGTCAATATTTCCTATATCCAGACATAACCATGTCTTTTCATTTGCCAGAGCACACTTTTCAATTTCGTCATATAACAACGAAGCCACCCCGTATCGACGGTATTGGCTATCAACAATCAACCAGTCTGCCCACAGGACATACTTCGAGGGGATCGGACCTGCGGCGCAGCCCATCGTCCCGATCACCCGTCCGTCTACTGTGGCGACAAATCGCCCCCCCTCAAATTGAGGATTGGCAAGTTCATTGGCAAATTGCTGACCCGCAGACTCGGTAAGATCCTCGCCAGAGGCAATCTGGGCGACCAACCCCAGAACAGCTTCCATGTCAGCCTTTGCAAATCGCCGCAGGCGAATCTTCGTAACAGGTTCATTTGGCATGGTACTGAACCCTCTTGAGTGCCGAATCCAGCCGCTCACAGGCGTCCGCCAACATTTCAGCCGTATGCGATGCACTCAGGGTGACAGGCTCTGGGCAATAACTGAGGGGCATCAAAAAGCCATACAAGTTGTACTCACGGGATAGCAGGGCGAACAACTTCTGGGCAAAGTCGATCGGGTAGAAATGCTCTATCTCCCTCATGGTTCGAGGACGTTCGGAGGTTCCGATGTGGACGCCGATTCGACCGCCGTACCCATCGATATGACAGGGTATGTGGTGTTTAGCGAAAACGTCCCTAAGCCCGGCCTTCAAGCGCGATTCCAGCGCGGCGATGTGCCGGTGCACCGTTCCATCCTGCAAATGCTCGATGGCGGCAAGCGCGGCGGACACGGACAGGTATCGCCCCGTATTGGTCCCGCTGACCTGAACAGGACCGCGTGGTGCGATTACGTCCATGTATTCGGCTTTACCGGCAATACCCGCGATCGGCATGCCGCAGCCGAACGCCTTGCCGAAGGCGGCGATGTCGGGTACGACACCGAAGTCCTTTTGCGCACCACCAATGTTTGCGCGGAAACCGGTGAGCACTTCGTCGAAGATCAGCAGCGCACCCTTACGGCTGGTCAGCGCACGCACATTTTGCAGAAAACCTTCATCCGGTCTGATGCATCCGATATTCAATGCAACAGGTTCCAGGATCACCCCTGCCACATCGTCCTTGTATTTTTCAAAAGCATTTTCCAGCGCTTCCAGATCATTCCATGAAACCGAAACCGTCAAGTTGCCGAATTCGTCAGGAATTCCCACAGTGCCCGATAAACGTTCCAGTTCTCTTCCCGCCAATAACGCGCCAGAGCGCGGTGAAGAGTCCACGTTCCAGGTCAAAGAGTCATTAAGCCCATGAAAATGCCCTTCGAACTTGATGATGATGCGTCGACCGGTAACGGCACGGGCGATACGCGTCGCATACATGGTCGCTTCCAGTCCGGAGTTGACCAGCCGCAACTTTTCGGCGCAGGGGACGACCGCACAGAACCGCTCACTCAACAGACGATGTTCATCGGTCTCATACTGCTGAAGAAAGCCCCGCTCCAGTGCCTTGAGAATGGAGTTTTTGATGACCGGACTATCGTGCCCCAACAGGCAGGATCCCCAGCCCATAATATAATCATCGCGCCATTCGCCCGATGACAGCTGAACGCGCGCGCCGGCGGTATTCTGCACATTTATCGGCCCGACTACCGACAAGTGATTCCATCCCGATAGAACATTGCCAACACGTGTTTCCTTTAAACAATCCATGACGACTGACTCTCCCTTTAAAAAGTTTAGAGCGAACAAAGTCCAATACCCAGGCAAATGAAATTCGCCATGGCATTCGAACAAGATTCGATCATGCGATACGCAATAACGTAGAAAGCAGTGCAGCAAGTTGGAGGAAAAACTAGCCCCGCCATCTACGTCGCGTCAATTTAAAAAATAAATGGCCGCCTAACAGCTTGTTTGCCAATGAAAACTGTTTTTCTTAAGAGAAAGTCGCGCAAAACATCAGGCGCATTATTTCAAACAGATATAAATGAATTTTCGCACTTATATTTCAGCAAGTTAGCCACAGCAAAACGCATTCTTTCAATGACGGGAAAATCTGATCCGCAAAATTCGCAAACAACTGTGATGCTTATTAATCACATCCTGTATAAGCGGCGGACCTGGTTAATGACGAGGGTCAACTCGCACACTTGAAAATCTCCAATAGCCAAGAGAGAGAGTTAGTCGCGGATAGCAAAAGGCCCATCATTGACGGGCCTCTTTCAAACCTGACCTTATACCGAACGCGAGGGTTGAACCTGCCCCCTGTTCTCAGGCCGAATCCTGAACCAGATCGCATACATCGCCGGCAGAAACACCAGCGTGATGATGGTGCCAACAAACGTGCCGCCGATCAGCGTGTACGCCAGCGTGCCCCAGAACACCGAGTGGGTCAGCGGAATGAACGCAAGAATCGCCGCCAGCGCGGTCAACAACACTGGCCGCGCACGTTGCACTGTCGCTTCGACCACGGCATGGAACGGCGCCAGCCCTTCCTGCTCGTTGTGATGGATCTGCCCGATCAGAATCAGCGTGTTGCGCATCAGAATCCCCGATAGCGCAATCAACCCGACCAGCGCATTGATGCCGAATGGCTGGTTGAAGATCAACAGCGTGGGCACCACGCCGATCAAGCCTAACGGCGAGGTAAGGAAGACCATGATCATCGCTGAGATCGAGCGTACCTGGACGATGATGATGAGCAGCGTCATGGCGATCATGATCGGCAGCAACGGCAGGATCGCTTTGCCGGCCTTGCCGGATTCTTCGATGGCGCCCGCCTGCTCAATCCGGTAGCCGGAAGGCAGGTTTTCGATGATCGGCTGCAACTGCTGGATGATCGCACCGGAAACGTCCGGTGGCTGCAAACCTTCGGCGATGTCGCCGCGCACGGTGATGGTCGGCGTGCGATCGCGGCGGCGCAGGATCGGATCTTCCATGCGCACTTCGACCTGGCCGATCTGCGACAGCGGGATGCGCTGCCCCGCCGCACCGACCAGGGTGAAGCCTTCGATCTGTGCCGGGTCCAGGCGGATATTGCCCGCCGCACGGCCAACGACCTGCACGGAACGGATGTCCTCGCGCACCGCCGTGATCGGCACGCCGCTGAGCAGAAATT
This sequence comes from Pseudomonas sp. PS01270, assembly GCF_029959775.1. Lineage (NCBI taxonomy): Bacteria > Pseudomonadati > Pseudomonadota > Gammaproteobacteria > Pseudomonadales > Pseudomonadaceae > Pseudomonas > Pseudomonas sp. PS01270. The sequence continues at coordinate 41,446 of NZ_JASCPT010000017.1, forward strand.
GCAACTGCTGGGCGACCGCGCTGGACGTCAGCCCCACCGCCTGCAAGCGGTCCTGATCCAGGTTGAAATGCAAGGTCGGCGTCAGCGGCCCCCAGTCAGTGTTGACGGTTCTCATCATCGGGCTGTTCTGCATTACCGCCCTGACCTGCTCGGCGATGTCGCGCAATTTCGCCGGATCAGGCCCCATCACCCGGTAGGCCACCGGGAATGGCGAATATGGACCGAAGACAATTTGCGTCGCCCGAACGCGCGCCTCTGGAGCAAGCCCTGCGGCGACCGCTTCGCGCAAACGCAACTTGAGGGTTTCGCGAGCGTCCTGGTTGTCGGTCAGCACGACGATTTTGGCGAACGACGGATCCGGCAACTCCGGCGCCATTGCCAGGAAAAACCGTGGCGCACCCTGGCCGATATAGGCGGTGACGATTTTTGCTTCATCCTGTTTGTGCAGCCAGGCTTCGACTTTGGCCGCCGCAGCGCTGGTCTGCTCGATGGACGTGCCGTAGGGCATCTGCACTTCGATCATCACTTCAGGGCGGTCAGAGGTCGGAAAGAACTGCTTCTTAACCAGCCCCATGCCCGGAATCGCAACGGCAAACAGCACGACCACCGCACCGGCCACCAGCCATTTGCGCGTGATCACCCACGCCAGAACGCGCCGGAAACGGTTATAGCGCGGCGTGTCGTAGATTGCCGCGTGCCCGCCTTCGACTTTCTTGATGTCCGGCAACAACTTCACGCCCAGATACGGCGTAAAAGCCACGGCGACAACCCACGAAGCAATGAGCGCGATGCCGACAATCCAGAACATGTTGCTGGTGTATTCGCCTGCCGTTGATTGCGCGAATCCGTTGGGCAGAAAGCCAATCGCCGTCACCAGCGTACCGGCCAGCATTGGCGCTGCCGTGTGACTCCAGGCATAAGCGGAGGCCTTGATGCGGTCGTAGCCCTCCTCCATCTTCACCACCATCATTTCGATGGCGATGATCGCGTCATCGACCAGCAGCCCGAGCGCCAGAATCAGCGAACCCAAGGTGATCCGGTCAAAGTTCTTGCCGGTCGCCGCCATCACCACAAACACGATCGCCAGGGTCAACGGCACCGCCGCTGCGACGACCACGCCGACGCGCCAGCCCATGCTGAGAAAGCACACCAGCATGACCACCAGCAGCGCGACAAAGAACTTGACCATGAACTCGCCGACGGCCGAGTCGATATTCACCGCCTGATCGGTGACTTTCGACAGCGTCATGCCCAAGGGCATTTCTTCGTTGATCCTGACTGTCTCGGCATCCAGCGCCTTGCCCAGGTCGAGACCGTTCCAGCCCTCGCGCATGATCACGCCGAGCAATAACGCTTCTTCGCCGTTGTTGCGCACCAGGAAGGTCGCCGGGTCTTCGTAGCCGCGCTCGACCGTGGCCACGTCAGACAGCTTGAGTGTTCGGCCTTGGGCGACAACAGGCGTATCACGGATTTTCTGCAACGTGTCGAACGCGCCATCGACGCGCAAAAATATCTCCGGCCCTTTGGTTTCGACCGACCCGGCGGGCGTTAATACGTTCTGATTGTTCAGCGCGGCGAAGATGTCCTGCGGCGACAAACCCAGCGTCGCCAGCCGATCATGGGAAAACGAAACGAATATCCGCTCGGCCTGCTCGCCGATGATGTTGACCTTTTTCACCCCCGGCACATGCAACAGGCGCTGGCGTAAAGTTTCCGCGTCGCGCACCAGCAAGCGCTGCGGCTCGCCCTTGGCTTTCAAGGCGAACAGCGCGAAGGTCACGTCGGAGAACTCGTCGTTGATCATCGGTCCGATGACGCCCGCCGGCAGCCTGATCGCTTCATCGTCGAGCTTCTTGCGTGCCTGATAAAACTCTTCCTGCACTTGCGACGGCGGTGTGCTGTCGAGCAACGAGACCATGGTGAACGCCAGTCCCGGACGCGTGTAGGTTTCCGTGCGGTCGTACCACTTCAATTCCTGCAGACGCTTTTCGAGGGGTTCGGCAACCTGATCCTGCATCTCCTGCGCGGTCGCCCCTGGCCACGCAGTAATCACCGTTAACTGCTTGACCGTGAACGGTGGGTCTTCCGCCCGGCCCAATTTGAAGAACGACAGAACGCCGGCAACGGCGATCAGAAAAATCAGAAACACCGTGATTGCGCGCTGGCGCACGGCGATAGCAGAAAGGTTGAAACGGCCCTCGCTCATGGACGACTCCCGGCAATCTGGCCATCGTCGCGGGCAAGCAAGCGTACTTCTTCGCCATCGCGCAGCAGATGCGCGCCCAGCGCGACAATCGGCTCACCGACGTTGAGCTGGCCAGCGACACGGGCCGAATCATCGCTCAAGCTCAGGACCTCGACCGGGCGCCAGCTCACTGTCGCCGGTGTGCCGGCGATGACCCACACGCCGGGGCCTTTGCCCGGGTTGTAGATCGCCGCGACGGGCACCTTAAGCGCCTGTTTTGGTGCAGAACCTTGGGCGATATCAAGGGTGACTGTCGAACCGATCGGCGCATTGGCCAGTTTGCCTTCGAGCACATAGCGCGCCTCGAAGGTACGAGTTGTGCTGTCGGCCGAATCGGAAAGCAGACGCAGTTTTGCGCTCACGGCAGCCGACGTATCGCCATACAGTTTTGCCTGAGCGGTTGAGCCCGGCGCGGGGCGCAAGGTCTCGGGCAGATGGACGATGGCCTCCCGCTGACCGGCCCGCGCCAGCCGCACCACCGGTTGTCCCGGGCTGACGACTTGCCCGGGCTCGGCGAGGGTTTCCACCACCACGCCATCAGCGTCCGCCAGCAAAACCGCGTAACCCGAGGCGTTGCGCGCTACGTCCGCTTGCGCCACAGCGGCATTGAGCTGCGCCCTGGCGGTGTCAGCGGCGGCTTTGAACTGATCGTAGGCCGATGCCGAAATAGCGCCGGCGGCGACGAGTTTGCGATTGCGTGCTTCGTCACCGGCTGTCTGTATGGCTCGGGCGCGAGCGGCGCTCACCGCTTCTTGCTGGGCTCGCGCCTGCAGGCCGAGGTCGATCGGGTCGAGGCGCATCAGTGGCTGGCCGCGCTTCACCGTCTGACCGGTATCAACCAGACGCTCGAGCACCTTGCCCGAAACGCGAAAGCCCAGATCGCCCTGGGTGCGCGCAGCGACGACGCCGGTGAATGATCGAGATCCATTTTCTGCCGGTTGCACCGCCGCCGATCTGACAATCGGCGCCAGGGTGCGTGGATCTTTTGCGCTGGAGGAATCCCCGCACGCCGTCAGGGCCAAGGGCAACAAACATACCGCGAGGGGGAAAGGTCGGAGCCGGCGCATGGAATTCCTTTACTGAAAATAGGATGATCATCATATTCTCAGTCTTGTGACTGATATCGTCAACAGTCACAAAGTCGCCGGCCCGATGTTCAGCGCTGAATCAGAAGCGGTAACTGACGGAAGTGCCGAGGCCGCTGGCGCTGTTCTTGTATTTCGCGCTGTACGAACCCTTGCCAGCCGAGGTGTCGTTGATCTCGACGCTGAATACGCGGCCCGCGATTGGTGTTGTTCGCGGGAGGCTGATCAACCGAGAACCCAGTAAGCAGCACTGAAATAACCAAACTGCGGCGGCCATGTTGCTCTAGTGACCATACCAGTCAAGAGTCACCATCAGGACAGCGGAAATGTCATTGCGTCAGGAACAGAATTGGGTTGGGGCGGCTGATCTGACTCCTCGGATCAGCAGAGGGTCAAGGCATCAAGCTGCGCAAGATGAGGTTCGAAGTCAGCGTCGGCGCCACTTCGATGAAGTCGAGGTTGTGTTGCAGCATCAGTGGATTGACGAAGGGTCGCAGCGTCAGGTGGATCGATTCGACCGTCTCGTCCAGCGGCGTCCTGCGCTCGAACTCACCGGCCTCGCGCCCTTCACGGACAATGTCGGTGATGAAACGCTTGATCTGCGCATCGTAACGCTGCGCACTCGGCCAGTTCTCCCCAGCGGCGAATGCGGCAATGTCATAGAGTTTGCGATCATTGAAGAACAGATTCACACCCGTGGCGATTACAGTTTTCACCAACCGGCGGAAACGCTCGGTGGGCGTTAGTTCTTCCTCGTTTATCGCCTCCTCGACCGCCGCAACGATCTGCCCTAGGCAATTCGCGCAGATGGCTTCGCCAATCGCCTGCTTGGAATCGAAGAATTTGTAGATGTACGCCTTGGAGAAACCGATGGCCTTGGCCAGATCGGACACCGTGGTCTTGGCGTAGCCGTACTGGCTGAAATGCTCGTTGGCCGCCGCGACAATCTGATCACGAATGTCGTGATCGACGGGACCACGCGGGCCGGGGAAGGATGGGGAAACTGAGGACTGATTCATGTCGGCAGCTTACTCACCCGCCCGCCGACTGACAACGTGTGACTCATTCTGAAAACCACCACCCATCCACTGTGGGAGCGAGCCCGCTCGCGAATACGCCCGCCCAAACAACACAAATCTCCCGCCCATCACCTGCCAGGAAACGTGACGCTAACCAGCCTTACTGATCGCAGAAAAATTGATACGAGAAAAGCCATGCAGCAACATCCCGACAATGATCAGCGCCCCCGCCCGCAACCACGTCTCCCACCCCTGCTGACTGAGCAGCACCAGACACGACACGATCGCAAGCACCGGGACAAAGGTCGGCACGCGAAAGTGGTCCTCCTCTACCCTGTCACGACGAAGAACCAGCACCGCCACATTGGTACTCAGAAAAACGAACAGCAACAGCAAGACCACCGTCTCTGCCAGCGTTGCCAGCGTGCCTGTGAGTGTCAGGGCAATAGCGACCAAGGTCGTTGCGACAATGGCAGCCCACGGAGTTTTTCGTTCAGGCAACACCGCACCCAAAACACCCGGCAACAGCCCCAGATTCGCCATGCCATAGGTCAATCGGCTGGCCATGATCATGGTCAACAACGCACCGTTGGCCACAGCGATCAGCGCAATAAAGGAGAACAGCGCCGGCGGGATTGCGAGGGTTGATGCGCGGACAACTTCGAGCAAAGGCGCCGACGTTGCCACCAACTTCTCGGTAGGCAACACCGAAGAAGCCGCCACGCCCACCGCCATGTAAACCACGCCAGCGGTGAGCAAAGCCGCGAACAAAGCACGCGGATAAACCTTGCGCACGTCCTTGATTTCCTCGGCCAGATTGGCCGAAGTTTCGAAACCGACGAAGGAATAGAACGCCAACAATGCCGCCCCCAGCACCGCCAGCACGGGACTGACGCCCGATTTGAACGTGAGCGTCCGTCCCAGATCCGCCTCGCCTGTGCGGAAATACCAGACCGCAGCCACGATCACCAGAAGCAGCCCGGACAGTTCAATCACGGTCATCACCAGATTCGCCCCAAGCGACTCCTTGATCCCCCGCGCATTGAGCAGGCCGATAGCCAGAAGAAACACCAGAGCTGCAATCTGCGGCGATACGTCGACGAAGGCGTTGAGGTAATCACCGGCAAACGCCAGCGACAAACCCGCAGCGCTGGTGACCGCAGCCGCCAGCATGCAGAAACCGACGAGGAAGGAAATGAGCGGCGACTTGAAGGCCTTTTCCGCGAACACCGAAGCCGCGCCGGCGTGGGGATATTTGGTCACCAGCTCCGCGTAGGAACCTGCCGTCAACATGGCGAAGAACAATGCGATCAGCAGCGGCACCCAAATCGCGCCGCCCACTTCCCCCGCGATCGTTCCGGCGAGTGCGTAAACACCCGCGCCGAGTACATCGCCGAGAATAAACAGAAACAGCATCGGGAAAGTGATAGCCCGGCGCAGAGAAGTTTTATCAGTGGGAGCCGTCACGGTCATTCCTTGATTCAGGTGTGGATGAACTGGAGAGTTGTCACCTCAAACAATGGAAATGGTGGGTAAAGCAAAGTTCAAAATGTGTGATGGGGCCGCTCGGCACGGCGCTATAAACATTGCCAACTCGACACCTGTGGGAGCGAGCCTGCTCGCGAAGACGCCAGCCCGATCAACACAAAACCTCAGCCAAAACCAATTCCCTAAACACCCCGTTTAAAACCGACATCCAGACTATTCCAGCAAGCTACAACGCCTTGCGCCATTGCCTACGACTACGCCAGAATCCGCCGGCTTGTGCGCCTCGGGCCGGGGTTCTATCGTTGGCCGGTCACTGAAAACAGTGATCGGGTTTGGTAGCCCGCTTTCCACATGGCGCATAACGTCATCGTATGCAGATGCTTTCGCATCGGTTTTATGGTGGCCATGCGCAGGGCGTTTTCGAGCGCGCCGGTTTTTCCATGTGGGCCGGTCTACCAACCTTCGTATGGCCACCACCCTTCGTTTGGTAGCGAGAGTGATGGCTCCCTTGGTCACATATGGAGCTTCACCATGTTCAAAGTCACGCCAAACCCGCCACAGTCAGACGCAACATCGCCCTACGAATCCCTCGACTCAAACAAACTCCACAAAGCCGCCGACCGCGCCCTCGACCACTACCTCAAACCCACCGACACCCTCAAAACCACGCCCTACCAGACCAGCAGCATGTTCCTCGCCAACCCGAAAATCGCGACTGAAGAATTGCTGGTCAACGCCAGCGAATCGCTGGGCTCGGCTTCGGTGATGTTGAGTGATGTGATTGGGATGGTTGAAGGATCTGCTCGCAAGACACTGCAAGGCATCGCGCAAGTGGTAATGCTCGGCGAGCTGGCGGTTAATCAGGCGTTGGATAACGTCGTGCCGGTGGAGTAATTCTGCGGATCCAGGCGTTCGCTAATTGCCTCGCCCTCATCGCGCGCTCCTCGATAGCCCAGCCTTGCGCTGGGCTTTCTGCGCGTCAGTGGCAGTGGTAGTCGTTGGTTTTATGGTTGCGATGGCAACCCTTTGCATCAGTGCCACCGCTGTGCGCAAAGGGTCTTATGCGCTCAGGCCGATCCAGCCATGAAAGCCGACATACAGGCCAACGCCAATGATCAGCACGCTAGACAGGTAAGGAGCGCGGCGCGCCACGGTTCCCAGCCACGGCCAGCGATTGGAAGCCTGTCTGGCACCGATGGCCGCAGCGGCACCGACAGTGACCAGAGTCAGCGCCAGGCCGATGCTGAAACACAGAACGAGCATGCCGCCGAGCGCGACCTCTTTGACTTGCAGGCACAGCAACAGGACAGTGATGGCAGCCGGACAGGGAATCAGGCCGCCAGTCAGTCCGAACATGACGATCTGACCCGTGGTCACTTCGCGGTTGGTGAAGCGTTTACGGATGTCGTTGGCATGAGCACGTTCGTGCGCATCCTGATAGCCATCAATCGACAGCTCCAGGCCTTCCAGTTCGGAATGCGCATGCCCGTGACCATGCTCCTGGAATGTCAGGTCGTAATGATGCGAATGCCCGGCATGTCCAAGGCTCAAGCGAGCGCTGAACTCGTGCGGTTCCGGAATATCCACCGTCGACTGCAGAAAGCCTTCACGCTCGACGAACGCGAACGATTGGCTGCTGCCGTCCGGACGCGTCGTGGTCAGGCGAACATCCGAGGCTGCCCAGGCGTGTCCGCTCAGGGTCTTCAGGCGCCAGTGCGGTGACATGCCTTCCTCGAAGATCGACAGTTCAACACGACCATGGCCGGTATCTATTCGGTGCGTTTCATCATGATGACCATGGTCGTGTTCGCCGTGATGGTGATCATCGCTTTGCTCGAACTTGAACATCTGCTCACCGCGCCAGGTACGCCACAGCATCCACAGGGCAATCGCGATGATCAGTGCAGAGGAAGCAAGCTGGAAATACGGCTCAGTGGTTTCAGCGTTCAGACCTTTGCCCAGGTACATGCCGCCGATGGCGACCAGCCACACCACGGCGGTGTGCGAAAGCGTTGCGGCCAACCCCAACAAAACAGCCTGTTTGACCGAGCCACGGATGGCCACGATGAAGGCCGCCATCATGGTTTTCGAATGACCTGGTTCAAGCCCATGCAAGGCGCCGAGCAGAATCGCGCTCGGGAAATACAGCCAGGCGTGAGCCCCGCCTTGCTGCAACAGTTCAGCGAAATCGGGCATGTCAGACCTAAAGGTACTTGGTGATTTGTTTGAAGGCTTCCAGCGGTGCGCGCTCGCCATTGCCTAGCGCCGAAACGGTATCTTCGAGGCAGTGGTCGATGTGATCCTGGATGAGCGTGCGTTTGGCCTGGCAGATCGCTTTCTCGACCGCATGAAGCTGCTGGGCGATGTCCACGCACTGACGCCCTTCTTCGACCATGGTGATGATGCCGCGCAAATGCCCGTCCGCCCGTTTGAGGCGTTTGATGATCGCCTCATGACTTTGGTGGGTGTGGGGATGGCTGTGGTCGTGGTCGTGTTCACTCATGAGTTGAGTCTCAGGGCTCGATGAATCGCTGGCATCCTATCCCCCCAGGGGGGATTAGGCAAATCGCTTGAACGCCCTGTCAACGAGTTGAAACCTTTAACGCCATGTACAGCAAAACACTGACAACGACGGTAATAATCCCGCTTGCTCTCGCCATGTTCATGGGCTGGGCCGGGCATACCTATTCGTTGTCAGTCACCTCGGGGCAGCCAGCCTGGGAGATCGCTCAGGACGTCCATCATTCTCACGGCGGAGAGTCGTCATCCAGCCACGACCGGCGATTACCTGAGCGTCAAACAGTAGTCCGGAACATATGGAAAACGAGGCCGCAAATGCGGCCTCGTTTTTTCTGCGCGAAGAAAAGTGCTGGATTCAAATCCCGCAAATGTCCGTGCGCAGCCGCCAGGCGTCTTTCGCTGGTGGCATGCCGAACAGACGGGCGTAGTCTCGACTGAACTGCGAGGGACTTTCATAACCGACTGCATATCCCGCCTCTGCGGCATCGACCGCTTCGGTGACCATCAGCCGACGTGCTTCCTGTAGCCGCAACTGGTTGCGAAACTCCAGCGGGCTCATCGAGGTGATCGCCTTGAAATGCGTGTGAAACGAAGAACGGCTCATGCCGGCGATTTCGACGAGTTCATCTATTCGACACGCTTCGTTGTAGTGGCTGCGCAGCCAGGCAATGGCCTTGGCAATCTGGTTCAAGCGGCTGTCTGCTTGTGCCATCTGCCTGATGATGCTGTTGCCGTTTTCGGTTAGAAGGCGATAAAGCATTTCGCGAATCACCAGCGGAGCGAGCGCTTCGATATCCCGTGGCCTGTCGAGCAACCCGGCCAGCCGAACCGCAGCATCCAGCAGTTCTGGAGTCGTATCGTTGAGCGTAATGCCTGCCGGCGGTGCACTGACGCCCTCTTCTCTTAGCGGATGGCGCAGCGCAAGTTCACTCAACACAGCGGTATCGAGATCCAGCGCCAGGCACAGATAGGGAACAGCCTCACTCGCCTCGATGACCGAGCCCATCACCGAAAGGTCTACCGATGCAATCAGGTACTTGGCCGGATCGTAAACATAGGCGGTAGTGCCCAGCATCGCTTGTTTACGTCCTTGGGCGACCAGGCAGAGCGCTGGCTCGTACACCACCGGCATAGGCATCGTGGGCGAAGCCGAGCGAATCAGGCTGACACCCGGAATCGCGGTGCTGTGAATGCCGTCATTCCGGGCGTGACGACCAACGATATCGACAAGCTTGGAAAGGGAACTCAAACGCAACTCCATAACGTGGGAATGCGGCGGTTAGACATCTGGTATCGGATGATCAAGCAAGAAATCAGGACGATCCTGCAACAGCCCTCCTCCGCTCGTGAGTCACACTTCAGATGAGGCCCAGAGGTACTGCCGGCCACACCCGCGCCGATTCTTTGCCAAAGCCCCATATAGAGCAACGGCGTGAGGGAACGCAACTAGCGGCTTACAGATAACAACAACGGCCCATCCAACTCGGGACAGATTAAGGAGCACAGGAAATGACGTTTGTTCACCGCCTCTCTACAGCGCTAGCACTAGTCTTCACCACACTCATTGCAGGGCCGGCGCCCGCCGTGGCCAGCGAACCGACTACGGAACGCAATCGCCAATTCATTGCGCAAGCGTTCAACCAATGGGCTCAAGGCGGCCGGACGTTCTTCACAGATGTGCTGTCTCCCGACGTGACCTGGACAATCAAGGGAACGAGTCCTTCGGCGGGCACTTATCGGGGCCGAGATGACTTCCTGAAACACGCAGTCCAACCCTTCGCAAAACGGCTCGCCTCGCCCGTTCGCCCGACGGTGACGGATATCTGGGCTGAGGGCGATGACGTCGTCGTGCACTGGGACGGCACCGCCACCGCAGCCGACGGCGCGCCTTATCGCAACAGCTACGTATGGATCATGCGCATACGAAATCTGCAGGTAGTTGAGGTCGTAGCCTTTCTCGACCTGGTGCCTTACGACGACGTTATTAGGCGAATTCCGCTTGAAGCGGGAGATCTTGAATAGATAAGCCTGCCAGAATCGGCTGAAGGATCTGCCTGTAGGAAACTGCGAGATATTACGCAGGTGGACATGTCACCGAATGTCGGCTTTCGGCCAGAAGCCGTCACTCTCTAAGCGGCTGTAATCGGTCCAGAACAGCCAGTCGGCGTGGCGTTACTGCTATACCAGCGATAACGGACAAAGACGTCAAAAACTGGAAAACCTATCGAGTGTCTTTGGGCTAATGTTGTTGCTCTAATCATCTAGGCAGCGATGGTCTCATGCAGAAGCAAGTAACCCGCGAAAACCATTACGTTCCTCAGTGGTACCAACGAGGTTTTCTAGCAAAGGGGCGGCACAAACTGCATGTTCGAAATCTTTGCCCTGCAATCACAACGTTGCCGAATGGACAGCTTCTACAAGAGCCAGAAGTCGAGGAGCTCGGCCCGAAGCTAGCCTTCAAGGAATTCGACCTTTACACGACTCGCTTCGGTGAGATGTTGAACGACGATATAGAGACCCATTTGTTCGGCAAGATCGATAAGAAAGGTGCTGATGCAGTCCGAGGCTGGATATCCGGCGACCCGGGACGGATACACCGCACGTTCCTAGATTTTTTCGGCTACATGGACGCCCAGAAGCTGCGTACTCCGAAGGGACTGGATTGGATATTGAAGCACTTCCAAGGCCTCCCTCAGATGGAATTGATGGTACAGATGCAGTTACTGCGTCAAATGCATTGTGCGATGTGGTCCGAGTGCGTCAGAGAGATCGTGTCGGCCGCGAACTCATCTGTGAAATTTTTGGTGAGCGACCACCCCATCACCCTATTCAATCCGAAACTCAGCTCTGGCACTGACGAATATCAGTACCCTGATGACCCAGGCATTCAGATGGTGGGGACACAAACCATCTTTGCGCTTGATGCCAATCATTGTCTGATCCTGACAAACCTTGAGTACGCCGAAAACCCTGATGCAGCTGATCACCTTGCGCGCCGAACAAATGCTCGATTCCGTGGTGAGTCGATCACACGCACTGACGCCATGTTGCGCGGGCGCGAACTGACTGAAGGAGAGGTCAACGCGATCAACCTTGTTCTCCTGTCTCGTGCTAAGCAATTTGTAGCTGGCGGCCAGCCTGAGTGGCTGCACCCTGAGCGATCGTGCCGACTTTCCTGGGATGAGATCGGAAAGATTCTTCTACCAGGTGATGAGCTGCATAATTTTGGTGGACAGATCTACGTAGGATTCGAAGACGGTACTTCGAAGTACAGCGACCAATTCGGCCGAACGTCAAATTCACACGAATTCCTCGCTAAACCGCACCTGAAGAGCGAGCCGGAGCCTGATGATCGATGTGGTTGTGGGGGCGGATTACCCTTCCGGGATTGTTGTGCCGACATTACCCCGAGGTTGCGCCCGTCTTGGCGAATGATGAGCATCAGAGAGCGTAATCTTGCGCTCATAGGTGGCATTTCGAAGATCCTTAAACTAGATGGTTCGGCGGAGTCTTGGCTGCGTGTACGCCGCACTCTAACGGATGATCAAGTACGGCATATATATCAATTGCATGCTGCACTTTGGCCGTTGGACACTCAGATGATCGATCTGCTACCAAGCCCGCAAAGCAAACGATCACGCGCGCTCTATTTAGGTATGACGGATGCACGAACGCTTTCCGCGAAGATCACAGGCATGCTTGCATATGTAGACGAGCTAGTTGTGGCACATCCGTTCATGAATGCGAATGCGGTACGGAAAGAGTTCAGTCCAGTTCATCTGCCGGCTTCATATCGCGCCCAGACCCTACAGAATATTTTTGCGCTGCTTGTCTTGGAGCCGGCAATAAGGGGAGGTCGGGTTCACCTCGTACCTGACCCATCTGACTTCGACTATGATTTTCGCAGTGAGATTAAGGCGATCAATGATCGCGCCGGAGGTGAGGTTGAGATTGGTCCGTTGGACAAGGAGATGGTGCGTGACCTTGGACGATACGAGATGATGTGCGCGATCAAGCGGCTTTCATCTCATGAGATGAAGAGTTATATCCGTAGGCTCAGCCCTACTGGTTCGGAAGGTATGACAGATGCCGCTATCGAATTGGTCGTTGACACCTGGAGAGCGGAAGTTGAGCGAGATCCTTTGGCCTTGCTCACACCAGTACCGCAGACAGCTCAGCACGGCGAGTTTAAAATCATGAAAGGTTTTACTCGTGAAACGGGCCTGTATGTTGCAACACTAACCGGAGCGTTTGTATATACAGACTCGGATACTCAGTGGGGTCGACTTCACCACACGGATGGAGTGCATCGCTACGAGGAAGACTTAATTTCAAAAGAAATCGCCGCGCAATTGGAGCTAAAGCAGATCCAGGTTCCGACCCTCACCTACTATCACGAGCTGCCGCCAAAGGACGCCGATACAATCCGGGTTTTGCTTCGAGAAATGGTGATGGCATTGCGAAAGGGTGCGGCGTTTGAAGTTGGCGCCATGGAGGCCGAACGAGAGTCCACAAATGCAACCAGTGAGGCAGAACAGTTGCTCACTTATAAACTCCATGCGTCTATTCCGGCTGGTGGATTTCAGCGTACCGACGTGACTCGCCTGGTCATGACTTTTGGGCGGCTTGAGGACGTTCCACCTGTTCGATTAGCCCTATTTTTAGAACCAGCTGTGAAGGCAGTTTAGGGTTGCACTTGATGTAGACTCGCTGGGTGAGTACGGATTCGAATCGTACTGATTGGCTGCTCATAGCCGAAAGCCGGCGTGAGCCCTGAAACGATATGGAGTATTGATCTTTTTTTGTGCCAATGAGACGGAAAGCTAATGCAGGGCGTGCATCTTTTTGAGTTTGGGCTACTCTTTATCTCTGGAAGTACGCATTTCAACAAGCACCCTATCTCAATCCGCAGAGGTTAATTGTGAACTTTGATAAGCACTCCCGCACTGTCTCACTGCAATGCCCAACTTGCGGAGGGTCATCTTTTGAATCTGACGTAAATGAAAGCCCAGAGGTAAAATGCGTTCAGTGCGAGAGGGTAATCTCGCGCGACGAGCTTTTGCGCGAAAATAGTGAAAACATCCGGGAGAACTTAGAAGAAATCAAAGCGAACGTCGCTAAAGATATTGCTGGGCAGATGAAAAAGGCTTTGAAAGATGCGTTCAAGGGCAATAAAAATATTAAATTCAAATGACTAGTTTTGCTGTTGGCTCCGGCGAAATCATTGCAGGATTCGCATTGCTTTTCTCAATCTATGCAACCTTTAAAACTATTCAGTTTAACAATCGTCAGCAAAAATTAATTGTTACTCAAGAAAAGCTTAATCAGTTGCTGCTTGATAAAGAAACCTCGGTAATTGAATTCGAAAAACAAGCTGAGCTCGGCGCTTCCTTTTTAAAGCTTGGAAGTAACAAATATCGTGTGAAAATTTGGAATAAAGGTAAAGCGCCCGCGCAGGATGTTTCAATTGATTTTCCTGAAGGAAACGAAATTGTTTCGGAACGTGAGATTAATGAAAAATTCCCATTGCAGTTTCTTGGTGTTCACCAGGCCGTCGAGCTCATTGCATCCGTGGGGCTGAGCACTAAGTCAAAGCACCTTGTGAAGCTTGAGTGGTCGGACGGAAGAGCACTGAGAGTTGAAAAGCTGATATGGATAACTATTTGATAAATGCAGTTTTATGAAGCCCGCGAACGTCCGCTTTTGGCCGATTGCCGCCAGTCGCCATGGGCGCTCTGCTGCCAGGCCATGTATTCGCCTCGCGAAACCGCGCTTCAAACACCTGAACTCTCCGCAATCTCCCCTTCGCCCCGCAAAAAATCCACAAACGCCCTCAGCGGCGAAGGCATGTGGCGGCGGCCGTGGTAGTAAAGAAACGGGCCGTCGAAGGCCTGCCACCAGTCCTCGAGAATCGGCACCAGTCGACCATCGGAGAGTGGCTCGCGCAGGAAGTCCTCGAAGGTATAGACGATGCCCAGTCCGTTGATGGCCGAGCGAATTTTCAGATCGTGCGACGACGTCAGCAGTTGCCCCTGAGGCGGGATACGCACGATACGGCCGTCTCGATGGAACTCGAATACGCCGACTTTGCCACTCTCGAAGCGATGGCCAAGCAGGTCATGGCCCGGCAGTTCTTCGGGGTGAGTGGGCGTACCGCGTTCAGCCAGATAGCCCGGGGCGGCGGCTGCAACGAAGCGTTGGCGACGCGGGCCGATGGGCACGGCGATCATGTCCTTGGCCAGGCTCTCTTCATAGCGCACGCCGGCGTCATACCCGCCAGCGTTGACGTCGACGAAGGTGTTGTCCATGACGACTTCGACACTGATCCCTGGATAAAGGCGCAGAAAACGCGCCAGCAGGTCGGGCAACAGAAAGCGTGCCACCGGCACTGGCACATTGAGCTTGAGCGTGCCGACCGGGCGCTGAGCGTCGTCGTCGAGATCGTTGAAAGCGGCGTCGATTTCCTGCAAGGCCGGGCGCAGGCGCTCGAGCAATCGCTCGCCGGCGGCCGTCGGCGTGACGCTGCGCGTGGTTCGATTGAGCAGGCGCACGCCCAGATCGCTTTCCAGCCGACGCATGCAATCGCTCAACGACGAGGCGGACAAACCGCGCTTTTGCGCGGCAGCACGAAATCCCCCCGCCTCGACCACCGCAGCAAATATCGACACATCGGTAAGGTTTGGTTTACGCATGGACACTTCCTCCGCAAGCGACTGACTGTACGCCATGCCGTACGGGTCATCCACCAATGCCCGACTTATCCTCGCGCATTCGTACACCGATACTGCTCGCTCGCCCCGCCAACCGGGAACCTGTACCGCGAATGAGATTTCCCCAATGAGCCATTCACCCGCTACGCCGAGCATTACCGCGACCCAACGCCTCCTCAAGGCCGCCCGAATGCTGTTCGCCATTTCCGCGATGGCCGGCACACTGGCTGCGCAGGCGACTTCCCGAACGGAGCCGAAGCCGGACTGGTCCACCCACGACATGCCCAGCCAGAAAGGCCGCATCGTGCTGGTGACCGGAGGAACCAGCGGCATGGGCTATGAAGACGCGCTGGCCCTGACGCGCGCCGGTGCCGAGGTGATCATCGCCGCACGCAACGCCGAGCGCGGCCGCGAAGCGATCACGAAGATCAAGCAAGCCGTGCCCGAGGCGCGCGTGCAATTCGAAACGCTGGACCTTGCCAATCTGCAATCGGTGCGCGACCTCGCCAACCGTCTGCAAGGGCGCCTGCCGAGGCTCGACGTGCTGATCAACAATGCCGCGATCATGTCGCCGCCTGTTCGAGGCGTTTCCGCTGATGGCTACGAGATTCAATTGGCGACCAATTACCTGGGGCATTTCGCCTTGACCGGCCTGCTGATGCCCCTGCTACGCAAAAGCGACGATGGTCGGGTGGTCAGCCTGTCGAGCATCGCCGCCGGGCGCGCAAGCCTGAACTTCGATGACCTGCAGGCTGAGCGCAGTTACGACCCTTTTGCCAGCTACAGCCAATCGAAACTGGCGGTTCTAAAGTGGAGTATTGAGCTGCAGCAGCGCAGCGATGCCGCCGGTTGGGGGATACGCAGCATCGCCGCGCACCCCGGCGTCGCCGTGACCGAGCTGATCGCCCGCGGGCCTGGCCTGGACAGTGAATTCGGCAAACAATGGGCAGTAGAGCGGGACAGGTATCATTCCGCAGCGCAGGGCGCGCTGCCCACCTTATATGCGGCGACGGCGCTGGAGGCTGTAGGCGGTGCCTACTACGGGCCTACCGGTGATAACGAGAAGCGCGGGCCGCTGGGCTTCGCCAAGATGCCGCCGGCCGCTGCCGATCGCTCGAATTCGGCCACACTGTGGCAACTCTCCGAGCGGCTGACCGGCGTCACCTACCGCTGACCGCCCGGCACGGGCAGGCCCCGTGCCATTGCCCCGCCACTCCCCAGGAGCGCAACATGGATACGTCTCTTCTCGCCCACCGCGCCGGCGCCATCATCAATGCCGAGGCTCACGAGCTGCGCCCTGCGCTCAACGGTTTTCTGCTGTTCGTTTGCCTGTTCGCCGGCTATTTCATGCTCCGTCCGATCCGCGAATCGATGGGCATCACTGCCGGCGTCGAGAACTTGCAGTGGCTGTTCACCGCGACCTTCCTGGTCATGCTGGCGGCCGTTCCGCTGTTCGCCTGGCTCAGCGCACGCGTGCCGCGCCTGCATTTCGTGGACTGGGTGTACGGATTCTTCTGCACCAATCTGCTGTTGTTCGCCGCCTTGTTCCTGGGCGAAGAAAGCCCTTTGCTGGCGCGCGTGTTTTACGTGTGGATATCGGTCTACAACCTGTTTGTCGTATCGGTCGCCTGGAGCCTGATGGCCGATGTATTCGACAGTGCCCAGGCCAAACGTCTGTTCGCGTTCATCGCGGCGGGCGCCAGCGTCGGCGGCCTGAGTGGCCCTGCGCTGAGCGCCTTGCTGATCGGTCCGCTGGGTGAGTCCGGCCTGATGCTGCTGGCCGCTGTTCTGCTGGCCGCTGCGATGTGGTTCAAGCGCCAGTTGATGCGCTGGCGCGAACAGGGTGGCGCAGGACGCCCCGATGCCGCGCCGAGCGAAAGCCCCCGCAGGCCGTTGCCGGGCAATCCGTTCAGCGGTATGACGGCCGTTTTGAAATCACCCTATCTGCTCGGCATCTGCGGCTTTGTGGTGCTGCTGGCGACAGTCTCCACCTTCCTTTATTTCGAGCAGGCACGCGTCGTCGCCGAACACTTCCCGGACCGCGAGGCGCAGGTGCGCGTGTTTGGCATCATCGACTTTGTCGTGCAGGCGGGCGCCCTGCTCTGTCAGCTGTTCATCACTGGACGCCTCGCGCAAAGGCTCGGCGTCGGCGTGCTGTTGGCCATGGTGCCGCTGGTCATGTGCGCGGGGTTTATCGGACTGATCTTCGCGCCCAGCTTTGGCCTGATCGCCGCGCTGATGATCGTGCGCCGCATCGGTGAGTACGCCTTCGTGCGCCCAGGCCGAGAGATGCTGTTTGCCCCGCTCGATGCCGAAAGCAAGTACAAGGCAAAGAACTTCATCGACACCGTGGTCTACCGCGCCGGCGATGCCATCAGTGCCTGGGCGAAAAGCGCGCTGGACGCCCTCAGCCAAGGTGCAGGCGTGGCGGCGCTGGTCGGCGCATTGTGTGCACTGCTGTGGGGGCTGCTGGGATGGCGGCTCGGCGAGCGGGCGGACCGCCGAGCCAGTGTGGGGGGAGCGCGGCAAAACCCAGCGTAGCGTTCAACGGTCATTGACTGAGACAGGCATTGCCGTAGAATCGCCCGCCCAAAAAATCAGCTTGCAGAGCGAGAAGGAGCTTCGATGCAACGGGTGATGATTGTTGGTCAGCCTGGGTCTGGCAAAAGTACGTTGGCGCGCAAGCTGGGTGAGCGCACGGGGTTGCCGGTCGTGCATATCGACACGATCCATTGGCAGCCAGGCTGGATCGAGCGAAGCCCGGATGAGAAGACCCGACTCTGCCTGGAGGTCGAGGCGTGCGAGCGCTGGATATTCGAAGGTGGCCATTCAACCACTTGGGAAAATCGCGTCGCCCGTGCAGATCTGCTGATCTGGATCGATCGTTCGCCACCGCTTCGATTCTTGCGCGTCCTGCGTAGAACGCTGCTCAACCACGGTCAGTCTCGGCCCGACTTGCCGGAAAACTGCCCCGAACAGCTGGCGAATCTGCCGGAGTTTCTAAAGTTCATGTGGCGGACGAGAAAAACCTCGCGAGCCAAAATGCGCCAGTTCGTGTCAACGGCGCCATCGGCTTGCCGGGTGGTTCATCTGCAGTCGAATCGAGAGACAAGGATTTTTCTTGAAAGCATTCGCCATGCACAGGGCCAGACTTTACAGACTGACTGACGGCTGACCGCTCCACCAGGGAACTGCCGGTCCCAGGCATCGTCCGAGCTTAAGCGTTTAAGCAAACTGCTCGCCACGAGGTTTCCGTTTGAAAGCTGCCATCGTCAAAAAATACCGTCTGATCATCAAGACCCTCGGCTACGTGGGCTGGTCTTTGTTCTGGTTGCTGCTCTGGGACATCGCCGTCACCGTCGACTTCATGCTGTTTCTCAACGCCAAACTGAACCTGCCGTTGATGCCGCTGACCTTGCTCGGTTCGGCGTTGATCGTGTTGATCAGTTTTCGCAACAGCAGCGCTTACAACCGCTGGTGGGAAGCGCGGACGCTGTGGGGATCGATGATCAACAATTCCCGCAGCTTTGCCAGGCAGGTGCTGACGCTGCTGGACGACGCAGGTGGCGAGGTGAATCCGGTCAAATCCACGCTGTTGCGCCGCCATGTTGCTTATGTGAATTGCCTCGCCGCGCACCTACAGGGCCAGCCATGTCCCGACGAGGTGCGGGCGTTTATTCCCGCCGAAGAATTCGCCCGCAGTGGCACAACCAATAACTTTGCCAACGATATCCTCACCGGCTCGGCGACTTTGCTCGCTCGCGAATACAAGGCCGGGCATCTGGACAGTATTCGCCTGGCGCGGCTCGAGTCGACCCTGGTGGATCTGTCCAACAGTCAGGGCGGCATGGAGCGGATCGCCAACACCCCGCTGCCCTACCCTTATGTGTATTTCCCACGGCTGTTCATTTCGCTGTTCTGCCTGATCGTCCCGATAGGACTGGTCGAATCCCTCGGTTGGTTCACGCCGCTGGCGTCGACCGTGGTCGGCTTCATGCTGCTGGCCATCGAACGCATCGGCACCGATCTGCAGAGTCCGTTTCGCCACAGCGAACACCAGATTCAAATGGAAGCGCTGTGCGAAACCATCGAAAAGAATTTGCAATCGATGCAGCGTGATTCGTTGGGGGATGTGCGCAGGGTTGAAGAGCCCGCTTGAGGCGCTGCTTTAGCAGCAGCGCTTTTCATCAGATGCGGAGCGGCTATTGACGAGTGTCCGCCGCCTCGGCCGGGTAAAACTCGCCCTGCTTGCCCATTTCTTCGAGTCGTTCGCGCGCGATCGCCTCAACACGGGCCACTGCGTCACGATCGTCGGGATCCACCAGCTGCAAGCACAGGCGTCGGACATTCTGATCATGGGTCCCCTCGCTGAGCATTTCGTGGGTGAAGACTTGTTCAGCACGCCATAGGCATAACTGGGTATGGGTCCCGCCGAGCCATATCTCGTTGATTGATCTCAGATCAGTGGTAGCCAGTTGATCTACGGTAATTGTCTTATCCATTGCGCCGTACCTTGAAAATGCTTGTACAGGTACGACTGGCAGGAATAGCGAGTCGTTCAAGTCGTCGACAGTCCACCCACGCCCCACTCTCACTTATTCGGAAGACTCTTATGAAATCGCCAAAAATCGAAGATTACATCGCTCAATGGCCATTACTGGGCGTGGACTCCGCTGCCCCTTGGGCGGTGGTTCAGGATTGCGAGAGCCGGATTCTGAAAATGCTTGAAACGCTCGGCCCGGGATACCGGCGCCACGGCTATTGTGCGATTCATGAAACCGCCATGGTTGAGCAAGGCGCCGTTCTCAAAGGCGCAATCATCATCGGCGAGGGCTGTTTCGTGGCGGCGGGCGCTTATCTTCGCGGTGGTGTGTATCTCGGCAGAAACTGCATTGTTGGCCCCAGCTGTGAGCTGAAAAGTACCTTCATGCTCGATGGCAGCAAGCTTGCCCACTTCAACTTCGTCGGCGACTCATTGATTGGCGAAGCGGTAAATATTGAAGCCGGCGCGATCATCGCCAACTACCGTAACGAACTGGACGGAGCCGATATCAAGATCCGCCACGAAGATCAGGTGATCGAAACAGGCGTCAGCAAATTCGGAGCTCTGGTGGGTGACGGCTGCAAGATTGGCGCAAACGCTGTGATTGCTCCTGGCGCTCTGTTGCGGCCCGATACGCGTGTTCCTCGCTTGGGGTTGATTGATCAGTTCGCTTACGATCAATAGCAATCAGCCAAAATGCACAGGCTTGCACGCCGCGGCGAGTCGAAGCGGCAAAGTTTTTTTAGCAACACGCAGCAATCAGGTTTTGGATGCCCATCTAGTCTCTTATTTATTTAACGGTAAATTTGTTGTTGGTTTTATTCGTCGTACTGTCAACAAACCAAATCGCGCCCCCGTCTGTTAAAACCCTGCTGCATTCCTTGCCGTATTTTTGATAGGCAACGCAGATCACGTCCCCCGTAATTACCCAACTTCCTGACTGCATGGACTCGCTGGAGATCTGAATCTGTGCAGTTCCGTCAGCGCTTAATACTTGAGAAAAAGGATAGCCAGTGGACGTTACGCTGGAATGTTTTCGGCCTATGACCGTAGTTTTTATTTCGCTGCCCGTTAGCTGCTTTGCGGTCGCCGGTGCGTCCGCATGGGCGTCGAGTGCAGCTTGATTACCGGACGAAGCGCAGCCAATCATAAATAGAACGGCAACCGCACAAAAAAGGAGCTTTTTCATAACTATCACCCTTTCGCTTATTGAAGCGCTATAGAAGTACCGGACTTATATTAGACACGGAACGGATCGACAATATATTCGATTACTATAAAGCCAATAGCACTCCCACCTATCCATCCCCAAACTGTAAAGCAATCGGACACAATTCGATTTAGTTTGGTAGCGTCGCCGCCATTTAATTTTGCGAACTCACACCATTCAACTTAACGATGTAGTGCTGGCGCCCAATTGGCGATTTCCGCCCATAGCGAGCCATCAGAAATGACCGCTGAAGTCGAAAGCAAACGATGCTCCAAAGCCTTGTCACCAGACAGTCACGCCAATTCACTAATCTTCCCATCCCCCCGTCGCCCCAAGAGCCCGCATTCCAAAATGCCGCCCATCACCGCCACCTCCCCACTCCGCCAAAAGATCATCCTGCGCTCCGACAACCTCACCTCTTC